>DATKRL010000001.1:0-33127 GCA_035532255.1 Candidatus Dormiibacterota bacterium
CCGGTGAAGTATTCCAACGGGCTGAGGCCATTGATGTAGCCGGACTTAATAGGCAACTCAATGACATTGCCTCCGGCATCCTGCAGAACACCGAGCATTCCGACGGACTGCATCAGCTGGGAAATATTACCGCGGGCGCCGGAGTTAATGGTGATAGCCATCGAGGTGTCCTGGCCGATCATTTGTTCGGACAGCATGGTTTGGACCTGGGTTTCGACCTTGGTCCAGTTGTCAACGGTCAAACGGTGCCGCTCGTCGTCGGTGATGAAACCGGCTTCGTACTGGTCAGAAATGGCGGCGGCGCGGCCTTCTCCTTCGTCAAGCACGCTGGCCATGCCCTCGATCGGCTCGAAGTCGCCCATGCCGATACTGATACCTGAAGCCGTAGCGTAGTGGAAGCCCAGGTCTTTAAGGTCGTCAGCGATTTCAGCGGTCTTTTCCTGCCCGTAACGGGCGTAGACTTTGGCCATGACTTGCTGCATGCGTTTCTTGGTCATAGTCTCGTCCTGGAGCGGGAAATCTTCGGGGAAAATCTCGTTAAATAGCAAGCGGCCGAGAGTAGTCTGGCGAATCTGGCCGCGGAATGGCAGGCGAACTTGGCTCTGTAAAGCAACTTTGCCGGCATCAAGCGCCATCAGCGCTTCTTCCAGGCCGGAGAATGATGTCACCTTTTCTTTATCCGTGCCTGGCCGCTCGTAAGTCAGGTAGTAACAGCCGAGAACGATGTCTTGCTCTATATGCAGGATGGGTGAACCGTCGGCCGGTTTTAGCAGGTTGCGGTTAGCCGCCATGATGTCACGGGCTTCGGCTTGTGCCTTGTCGCTCAGCGGCAGGTGGACGGCCATCTGGTCGCCGTCGAAGTCGGCGTTGAAGCCCTTACAAACCAGCGGGTGCAGCTGGATGGCGCGGCCTTCGATTAGTGCCGGCTGGAAAGCCTGAATGCTGAGGCGGTGCAATGACGGGGCGCGGTTCAAGAGGACATACTTGCCTTTGATGACTTCATCCAAGGCGTCCCAGACCACAGTTTCGCCCATTTCTATCAGGCGGGAGGCGCTGCGAATGTTGTGTGCCTGCTCGCGGATGATCAGTTCGCCGATAACGAACGGCTTGAACAGCTCGAGGGCCATCATCTTAGGCAGACCACATTGGTTGATCTTAAGTTCCGGGCCAGCCACGATGACGGAACGGCCGGAATAATCAACGCGTTTGCCGAGCAGGTTCTGGCGGAAGCGGCCCTGCTTGCCTTTCAGCATGTCGCTGAGGGACTTCAGGCGGCGGCGCTGGCCGGTAGCGGCCACGGCACGGCCGGATCTGGTGCTGTTATTGTCAATCAAGGCGTCGACGGCTTCCTGAAGCATGCGCTGCTCGTTGCGGCGGATGACCTCCGGCGCGTTGAGGCCTATCAGCTTCTTGAGGCGGTTGTTGCGGTTGATGACGCGGCGGTAAAGGTCGTTGAGGTCGCTGGTCGCGAAACGGCCGCCGGTCAGCTGCACCATCGGACGCAGGTCGGGCGGAATAACCGGCAGCACGGTCAGGCACATGGAGCTGGGCTTAATGCCGGCGCGGTCCATGCTTTCCAACAGGCGCAGGCGTTTCATCAGCTTCTTGCGGCGCTGGCCTTTGGCGTCCTCGGCTTCAGCGCTGAGGCGCTCGATAAGTTCTTTGAGATCGATACCTGACAACAGGTCTTTGAGGGCGGAGCCGCCCATTCCGACGTCAACCAGGCCGCGCAAGTCACTGGGCAGGTTACGGTAATCGGTCTCATTGATCAGGTTTAAGCGCTCCAGGCCGGTCAGTTGGTCGCGGTAGGCCTCGAAGTCTTTAGTCACTTGCTCGACTTCTTTGGTCTGCATCTCGGCCAAGGCTTTGACGTTGGCGTTTTCGGCTTTGGCTTCTTTTTCGTAGCGAAGCTTGATGGCTTCCTTGGCAGCGGCGAATTCGGCTTCCTTGTCAGTCAGCAGTTGGTCGCGTTTGGCAGTATCGACACCCTTAATGATGTAGCTGGCGAAATACGCCACGCGCTCCAGATTCTTAACCGTCATACCGAGCAACAGGCCCATGGCGCTCGGCGTGCCATGCAGGAACCAAATGTGTGAAACCGGCACGGCCAGGGTGATATGGGCCATGCGCTCGCGGCGGACGATCGAACGCGTGACCAGCTCGCCGTTCTTGTCGACGGCGGCTTCGCGGCTGCGGACACCTTTGTACTTGGCGTCATGCGGATTGATGTCCTTGACGGGGCCAAAAATGCGTTCGCAGAACAGGCCGTCACGTTCCGGCTTCTGAGTCCGGTAGTTGATAGTCTCAGGCTTGGTAACTTCGCCGTAGCTCCAGTCCAGAATGTCCTCGGGGCTGGCGACAGCCAGGCGGACAGCGTCGAAGTCGGCAATGTCGGTACCGGTGTTGGAATAGCGTTGTGGTATCATTTTAGACCTCCTCCTCTTTGTCAGTGTCCGCGGCGCTTAGCGCCAGGTCATCAGCATTAGCGGCAGTATCAGGACTGCCATTCTCATCGACGGTAACGACGCTGAAATCCTCGTCGGCGGCCGTCTCTTCGGTAACGTCGATCTCTGAGATCGAATCTTGCGGCACCTCGACCTCAGATGGGTGGGTGGCTTCTTCGTGGATGTTGCTGGCCAGGATGTCTTCGGCGTCAACAACTTGGTCGGAATGCACCAGGTCGACTTTCAGGCCCAGGCCTTGCAGTTCTTTGACCAGGACATTGAAGCTCTCCGGAACCTTTGGCCCGACAATCGGAGTCTTCTTAATGATGGACTCGTAGGCCTTGGAACGGCCGTAAACGTCGTCGGACTTGATGGTCAGCATTTCCTGCAAGGTGTTGGCGGCGCCATAAGCTTCGAGTGCCCAGACTTCCATCTCGCCGAAGCGCTGGCCGCCGTTTTGGGCCTTGCCGCCCAGCGGCTGCTGAGTGACCATGGTGTACGGGCCGGTAGAACGGGCGTGAATCTTGTCAGCCACCATGTGATTGAGCTTGATCATGTACATGCTGCCGACAGTGGTACGTTCGCTGAAAGCGTCACCGGTGCGACCGTCGTAAAGCTGCTGCTTGCCGTCTTCCGGCAGACCGGCTTCCTTAAGCAATTGATGGATTTTTTCGACTGGTACGCCGTTGAACGAGGGGCTGACGACTTTCATGCCCAGGGCGCGCACGGCCATGCCGAGGTGGGTTTCGAACAGCTGGCCGACGTTCATGCGGGAAGGTACGCCTAAGGGGTTAAGAACGATTTCGACAGGGGTGCCGTCTTCCATGAACGGCATGTCTTCGACCGGTAGGATGCGGGCGATAACACCCTTGTTACCGTGGCGGCCGCCGAGCTTGTCGCCGACGGCGATTTTGCGCATCTGGGCCACGAAGACCTGGATTTGCATGATGACACCGGCCTTAAGCTCGTGGCCGTTTTCGCGGCTAAAGACTTTGACGCCGACAACTTTGCCGTGTTTGCCGTTGCTCATGCGCTGCGAGGTGTCGCGAACTTCCTTGGCTTTTTCGCCGAAGATGGCGCGCAGCAGGCGCTCTTCGCTACTCAGTTCCTGTTCGCCTTTAGGCGTAATCTTACCGACCAGGATGTCGCCGGGACGGACTTCAGCGCCGATACGGACAATACCGTCCTCGTCGAGGTGGCGCAGGGTTTCCTCAGAAACGTTAGGAATGTCGGAAGTGACGATCTCCGGACCCAGCTTGGTCTCGCGGACTTCGATCATGAAATCAACGATGTGGACTGAGGTCAGAGTATCATCTTCGACCAGCTTGCGGCTGATGATGATGGCGTCCTCGAAGTTGTAACCAGCCCACGGCATGAAGGCCACGACAAGATCTTTGCCGAGCGACAGCTCGCCGTCAGCGATGGACATGCCTTCGATCAGGACGTCACCCTTTTTAACCTTGTCGCCGGTGTCGACCACAACCTTCTGGTTGATCGAGGTGCCTTCGTTACTGCGGACGAAACGCTGCGGCTCATAGGTAACGCTGCCGCCATCCTTATATTTGACTACGACAGCCTGAGCCGTTGACTTAGTGACTTCGCCGGCGCCCTCAGCCAGTACTACCTGACCGGTGTTGCGGGCGGCGTCCACTTCCAAGCCGGTGCCGACAATCGGGCTGCTGGGCTGGATTAGGGGCACGGCCTGCCGCTGTTGGTTACTACCCATCAGCGAGCGGTAGACATAGTTCTTTTCGATAAATGGGATCAGACCGGCGCTAGAACCAATGATCTGGTTACGGGAAGCGTCCAAATGGGTCACGTCATTGGCGTCAACCTCGCCGGATTTGAGGTGCGAGCGGGCGCTGACCCGTTCGTGGACGAAGTAGCCGTTGTCATCAATTTCGCTACCCGCGCCGGCGATGATGGCAGCCTCTTCTTCGTAGGCATCCAGGTAAACGATCTCGTCGATGACCTTGGCCTTAACCGGCCAGGTGGCCTTGCCAGTGACCTTGGCAAGCTTGGCAGCGTCGGCGGCCTTGATCTTGGTGCCGGCTTTGACCAACACTTTGCCTTTGGCGTCTGTCAGGTCTTCGGCCGCGGTATAACCAACACTGTCTTTGGCGGTGGCGGCGCTAACGACCTTGCGGTAAGGTGTTTCGATAAAACCGTAGTCGTTGACTCGGGCGTAGTTGGCCAGGTTCAATACCAGGCCGATGTTAGCGCCTTCGGGCGTCTCAACGGCACAGATACGGCCGTAGTGAGTGGCGTGGGCGTCACGGACTTCGAAACCGGCCCGTTCGCGGCTAAGACCGCCGGGGCCCATGGAACTCAAGCGGCGCTTGTGGGCTAGTTCGCTCAAGGGGTTGATCTGGTCCATGAACTGGCTGAGCTGGGAGCTGGCGAAGAATTCGCGCACGGCGGCCACGATCGGCCGGGCGTTGATCAGCTGGCCGGGAGTGACGGTCTCGATCTCGGACATGCTCATGCGGTCTTTGGTGTTGCGTTCCATCCTCAGTAGGCCGATGCGGAACTGGCGTTGTACCAGTTCGCCGACCAGTTTGACGCGGCGGTTGGCGAGGGAGTCGATGTCGTCAGCCGGTTCCTGAGTGTTGTTCAGGCGAATCAGCTCGGCAACGATGGCTTCCAGGTCTTCCAGGCGCAGAACGCGGTTCTCCAGCGTGTTCGGCACGTCAAGATCAAGGCGCTTGTTGATCTTGTAGCGACCGACGCGGCTGAAATCGAAGCGCTTGTAGTTGTAGAACATGTTTTCGATGAGTGAACGGGCGTTGTCGACAGTCGCCAGATCGCCGGGGCGAAGGCGGCGGTAGACTTCAATAAGAGCGTCGTTCTGGCCGTGGCTGGGGTCTTTTTCCAGAGTTGCGTCGAGGTAGCTGAGTTTGCCGGTGTCGACGTGCTGGAAAGTCTCGCGCATGCGGGCTTCGGTGACGCCAAGAGCCCTGAGCAGGGTCGTGACAGCTAATTTGCGCTTGCGGTCGATCTTGACGAACAGCGCGCCGCTGGCGGCTGTCTCAAATTCCAGCCAAGCGCCGCGACCGGGGATAACTTTGGCACCGTACAAGCTGGTCGAACCGTGCGGGTCGGCCGTAAAGAAAACGCCAGCTGAACGGATCAGCTGGCTGACAACCACGCGCTCGGCGCCGTTAATCACAAACGTGCCGCGGCTGGTCATCCACGGGTAGTCACCGAGGTAGATTTCTTGCTCTTTGACTTCACCGGTGACCTTGTTGGTCAGCTCGACATTGGCCATCAGCGGCGCTTCGAAACTGACATTGTTCTCACGGGCCGTGAATTCGGTCAGTTTAGGATCGCCGAAGCGGTAATCCTTAAAGCGTAGTGATAATTTGCCGCCGGTGTAGTCATCGATCGGGCTGATTTCAGCCAGGAGTTCGCCAAGTCCT
This sequence comes from Candidatus Dormiibacterota bacterium, assembly GCA_035532255.1. Taxonomy (GTDB): domain Bacteria; phylum Patescibacteriota; class Saccharimonadia; order Saccharimonadales; family UBA4665; genus DATKRL01. Next base: position 5,864 of record DATKRL010000001.1, read on the forward strand.
TCCTCGACAAACCATTGGAACGAACGGTTCTGGTGGTCGACCAGGCTGGGCAGCGGCATTACGTTGTCAGTATTTGTGAAGTAGGCCCTTTGGGCTTTCTTTTTAAGAGTTGGTGCTTTCGCCATAAGCGCTTGTGATCCCCTTATTTAAGTTAATAACCAGCAACTGGTTCCGGCATGCCTTCGAACGAACTATTGATAACTTTTATTACCACAGACCTGCAAGCCCCATTTGCCTTACTGTTTTAGCTCGATGTTTTTATATTTGTTTGATTCGGCCGAAGGATCCTAAGAGGGGGATTTTTTAGCTCTAAACTACAAGCACCCCAGCTTACACTACTTCTTAACTTACTAGTGTGAAGCAAAACACTACCCGTGTCAACAGGTTTTTGAGGTTTAGGCTTTTGGCGGCGGGTTTTGGATGACTTCGTCGATCAGGCCGTATTTCTTGGCTTCGGCGGCCGTCAGCCACTTGTCGCGTTCCATGTCGGTGTGGATTTTGGCAGCTTTTTGGCCGGTGTTTTTGGCCATGATTTCTTCGATTAACTTCTTGATGCGCAGTGACTCCCGCAAGTCGATTTCCTGGTCGGTCACCTTGCCGCGCGTGCCGGATGAAGGTTGGTGGATCATGGTCGTGGCATTGGGCAACATAAAGCGCTTACCCTTGGTGCCGGAGCTAAGCAAAATCGCGGCGGCGCTGGCCTGAACGCCTATGCCGACCGTCTGGATGTCATTGGTGACGTACTGCATGGTGTCATAAATCGCCAGGGCGTCGTAAACACTGCCCCCCGGACTGTTGATATAGAAGAAAATGTCTTTTTTAGGGTCTTCGGCCTGGAGGAATAAGAGCTGGGCGACGATGATATTGGCGCTGGCCTCGTTAACGTCGCTGCCCAGGAAGATAATCCGGTCCTTAAGCAGCCGGCTGTAAATGTCATAGGCCCGCTCGTAGCGGCCTTCTTGCTCGATAACGGTAGGAACTAGTACGCTCATGCGCTCCAGTATAAAAAATTAGCACTCGCAAGTCAAGAGTGCCAGCCACTGGTTATTTGGAGGAGGAGGCGCGGAGGAGGTCGAGGGTTTTTTCGGCCATCATGCGGGAGGCGATGTCACGGCGGCTTTCCGGCTTGTCCAGCTCGGCCTGCATGGCAGCGTCGGGATACTGGCCTTTGAGCAGTTGCATACGGATTTCCAGCTCCTCGGGGGTGACGCTGATGTTTTCCCGCTCGGCGATTTCGCTGAGGATAAGGCCGGCTTTGATGCGTCCGGTGGCGGTTTCGCGTTTCTGCTCACGGTGGGCTTCGGCGGTTAGGCCCTCGGCCTTGAGGTGCTCCTGCCAGGTCTGGCCGCGGTAAACGACGTCGCGCTTTTCTTCGTCCTCCAGGCGATCGATTTCTTCCTCGATCAGCCTCTCGGGGATCGCCACGGTGCTTTTGGCGGCGATCTTCTCAAGTAGCTCGTTTTCAAAAGCAGTTCTGTCAGCCCGCTGCTTCTCAAGCGTCAGCTGCTTCTTGACATCGGCCTTGAGCTCGGCCAGGGTCTTGAAAGGTCCGACCGTAGCCGCGAAAGTATCGTCCAACTTGGACTTCTCCAGTTCCTGAAGCTTGGTTACGGTGACCGCGAAGCTCACCTTGCGGCCCTGCAGGCTTTTTACGCCGTAATCCTCGGGGAAAGTCAGCGTGAAAGTCTTTTCGCCGCCAGGTTTGATACCGACCAGTTCGTCCTCGAAACCGGGAATGAACGTTTTGCTGCCCAGAACCAATGGATAGTCCTCGCCGGCCCCGCCCTCGATTGGCTCGCTGGTCTTGGCGTCGGTACCTTTGAAATTGATTGTCGCTTCGTCGCCCAGTTTGGCGGCCCGTTCAACCGGTTTTTTGACAGCGGCGCGGCCGCGTAAATTGTCCAAAACCTGGCTGACATCTTCCGCCGTCACGTTGCTGGTCTTGGGCGCTAACTTGATCTTCTTATAATCAGCCAGTTTGATGTCGCCGATGACATCGACTTCGGCGGCTACTTCCAGGGCCGTGAAAGGCACGAACTTGGTGACCGAGACCTGCGGCGGGGCTACGGGCCGCAGTTGTTCCTGCTGAATGGCCTCGACGTACAGCCGGTTGACGGCTTGGTCCAGGAACTCCGATTGCAACAGCGACTGGTCGACTTGCTTTTCGACCAAGTTGGCAGGTGCTTTGCCCGGCCGGAACCCCGGCACCTTGACGTTTTGGCTCAGGCTCGACAGGACGGCTTGCTTAACTTCGTCAAGCGTCGGCTGGTCCGCCACGATAGTAAGTTTAGCTTTGGTGGGTGAAATTTGCTCTCGTTTAATCTGCATAAGGCTGTATCATAACAGATAAGATGGGCTTTGCCTAGCGGAAGAATGGGATAAGGATAATTAGGGCGGCCGCGAACCAGGTGATCTCGACGACCGCGCCGATCGGCCGCTGAAACCATTGGATATCGCGCGCGAACTTTGAGTAGGCGCCGGGCTTCCAAGACCGACCCGCCCGCGCTTTGAGGTAACGATTGATCCAGAGCAAATCCGGCGAGGTTGCCAGAAACGCGCACACGGCCGCCAGAAACCAATGCTCCGGTCGGAATAAAGCTAGAGCACCAACCAGCGCGACACATAACCCACCGTCAGTCAGCAGATAGTTGCGGAAGAGCTTGGTCCTGATAACTTTATCGTTCCTCTCTTGAGAACCGGCATGCGGCAAAGTGTCACAGACGAAATGCGAGACTATGGCCGCCGGAACAGCGATCCAGGGCTGTCCGATAACTAGGCCGATCACGGCGCCGGTCAGGGCGTGGTTGGTGGCAGTCATGAAGCCTTTGGCTGCTCCTTAACAATTTTGGCTATCTTATTTAGTTCTAGTTTTTCTTCCTTGCTGGTTTTCAGGTTCTTGAGGGTGAATTTGCCACTTTTCAGTTCAGTTTCGCCAATTATCAGAGCAAAGGTTATGCCCTTTTTGTCGGCAGTCTTTAGCTGGTCACCCAGCTTGCGGCCGCTGAGATCGACGGCCACGTTCAAGCCGGCCGCGCGCAACTCGGCGATCGGGTGGCGGGCAGTTTCCAGAATGTCGCCTACCAGCACGGCATAAACATCAGTCTCCGGCGGCAGGTCGGGCATTAAATGGTGCAGTTCCAGGAAATTCGCCAGAGTCACGTCACCCCAGCCAAAGCCGACCGTTGGCACCGGATTAACGCCGAATAAGCCGACCAGTCCGTCGTAACGGCCGCCGCCCAGCATAGAACGGTTGTTGTCAGGATGCTTGTCGAAAACCTCGAAGACGACATCGGTGTAGTAATCGAAACCGCGCATCAGGCTGACATCGAACCGCGTGTTGGCTATGCCGGCCAGCTCCAGTCGCGCGGATACCGAAACCAGTTCGCGGGCCGAATCATGGTCGCGCAACTCCGGCGGTAAGTCGCCAAGGCTGTTGGCCGAGAGCAGGCCGAGCAGCTTTTCGACCACGCCGACCTGGCGGGCCTTAGGGCTGCAGATCTCATCGGCCATGGCGATGAACTGGCTGTGTTCCAGCTTGTGCAGACGGTCGATCAGCCGGCTGATGTCATGGGCTTCCTCTTGGGTAAACCGAAGGTATTCACGCAAAGCGAAGTCCATCAGTTGGCGGCTGTTGAGCCGGATCTCGTACATGTCGTGGGTGGCGCCGAAAGCTTTGAACATGGTGTCCACCAGCGTGATCATTTCGATCTCCGCTTCGACCCCCTCCACGCCGAACAGGTCGACGTTGAGCTGCCAGTGCTCGCGTAACCGGCCGCGCTGCGGCCGCTCGTAACGCCAAAGGTTTGGAATGCTGTACCACCTGAGCGGATAAGCCAGCTCCTGGCGGCGGCCAGCCACCATCCGGCTGACAGTCGGCGTCATCTCCGGCCGGATGACTACCCGGCGGCCGCCGCGGTCGTCAAAAACATAGGTCTGTTCGTTAACGATCTCCTCGCCCGTCTTGGCCAGATAAATTTCCAGAGGCTCCAGGATGGGCGCGTCGTACTCTTCGTAGCCAAAACGCTCCGCCACCGCGCGCCACTTGGCGAACATATATTTTTGCAGTCGCTTGTCCGGCGGGTAGAAATCCCTCGCGCCTTTGTATGGTTGTGTGGATAAGGCCATGGTTTGAACATTATTATCCTTTAATGTTTGCTTCAAAACAAGAATCCGCGCCAGTGTGGCAAGACGGACCTCTGGGGATAACACGTATGAGCAGCGAATCATTGTCGCAATCGGCGGTAATTGATTTAACTATGAGCGTGTTGCCAGATGTTTCACCCTTCCGCCATAGTTTTTGTCTGGTTCGACTCCAGAATGTGACCTGATTGGTTGCTATGGTTTGGCGCAAGGCGGCCCCATTCATGAAGCCAAGCATTAATACGGCCTTCGTTTGGCTATCTTGAATAATCGCCGGCAGCAGGCCGTCCAGTTTCTGGAAATTCAGCTTATCGGGATCAATGGTCTTCATAGTCGGACCTCGACATTGTTATCGGCCAAAAAAACTTTTAACCGTTCTGGTGTTTCATTCTCATGATGGAACAGGCTGGCGCCCAGCGCCGCTCCTACTGTTGTGTTTTTGAATACATCCAGGAAGGCTGCCGGGGAACCGCCGCCGCTGGAGGCGATAACCGGAATATTGACATTGCCGGTAATCGTCTGTAACAGCTCTAGGTCAAAACCGGTATTCATGCCATCCCGGTCCAGACTGTTGACCAGCAGCTCACCGGCGCCAAGCTTTTCCATGCGCCGGCAGAAACTTATGGCATCCAGGCCGGTAGCCTGGCTGCCGCCTCTTATATAGACCTCCCAGCCGTTATCGCGCCGTTTGGCGTCGACGGATATGACAATGCACTGCGAGCCAAAATAGCCAGCAGCCCGCCGGACCAGACCGGGGTTTGTGGCCGCTGCTGTTCCCAGGGAAACTTTGTCGGCGCCAGCCAGCAGTAGCCGCCTTATATCTTCTAGACTGGAGATGCCGCCGCCAACGGTAAACGGTATATCTATAGCCGCCGCGATACGCCCCACCAGGCCGCTGGGTGTCCGGCGCTGCTCCTGTGTGGCGGCGATATCCAAAAACACAAGTTCGTCGGCGCCGGACCGGCTATACTTTTGGCCCAGTTCCACCGGGTCACCGGCATCACGCAAATTCTTGAAGTTGATGCCTTTGACGACGCGCCCGTTTTTGACGTCAAGGCACGGGATGATCCGTTTGGCTAGACTATTGCGGTAAGTCACCGATGCTTGAGCGCGCTCAAGGTCTATAGCGCCTTCGTAAACCGCCTTGCCGACAACTACGCCATAAGTACCAAGCTTGTTGAACTCCTCAATATCAGCCAGCGTGCTGACGCCGCCGGCGGCGATAGTCTGGAAACCGGCATCGATGAACTGTTTAGCCAGGACAAAGTTCGGGCCGGCCAGCAGGCCGTCTTTGGACGCATCCGTCACCAAAACATTCTCGATGGCCAGTTGCTTGAGCATGGCGATGCTAGCCCTGACGGCTTTGCCGCCCGACTTTGTCCAACCGTCAGTCGCGAACCGGCCGTTTTTGATGTCGGCGGCTATGGCTACCCTATCGACGCCGAACTTTTTGATTAACCGCCTGATTAAGCCCGGGTCTTCTACGGCCGCGGTACTCAGCAGGATTCTCTGGATGCCATTTTCCAGATAGCCTTCAGCTGTTTGGTAGGAGCGGATGCCGCCACCTACCTGCACCGGTATGCCAACGTTTTCGGCCATCTTTAAGATAAGCGGCTGGTTAACCGGCCGGCCAGCGCGAGCGCCGTCGAGGTCTACGATGTGCAGCATTTGGGCGCCGGCAGCGGCGAATTGCCTGGCTATTGCGACCGGGTCGTCGCCGTATGGCGTCAACTTATTGAAGTCGCCTTGAACCAAACGGACGCATTTGCCGCCGATGATATCAATGGCTGGAATTACAAACATTTGCTTACCTCGCAGAAATTCTTGAGCAACTGCTGCCCGGCGGAACCGGATTTCTCGGGGTGGAATTGGACAGCGTAGAAATTGCCCTTTTGCAGCATTGACGCAAACTCAAAACCGTAGTCAGTCGTGCCGGTAACGAAGGTCCGGCCTACATCTGAATAGTAGGAGTGCACGAAATAGAAATATTCGCCGTCCTTAAACTCTTTGGTCAACGGCGAAGCCGGCTTGAATGACACTTTATTCCAGCCCAACTGGGGTGCCTTGACCGTCCCGGGAAATTTTCGGCACCGGCCGGGGATAATACCAAGGCAGTTGACGCTATCTTCCTCCGAGAACTCCGCCAGCAGCTGCATGCCCAGGCAAATCCCCAGGAAAGGCTTGGTGACGCGCGGGATGGCTTGGTCAAGACCGGTCCGTTTCAGCTCCTTCATAGCAGCGCCCGCCCGGCCCTGGCCGGGGAAAATCACACCGTCGGCCGCCAGGACCTCAGCCGGATCGGCCGTTACCAGTGAGGCCACGCCCAAGCGGTCCAGGGCGTTCTTAACAGAGGCTACATTGCCGGCCCGATAGTCAATGATGGCGATCATAGCCGCCCTTTGGTGCTAGGTAACCGGCCGGCCAACCGGCTGTCCGGTTCGCAAGCCAGGCGCAGCGCCTTGGCGCAAGCCTTGAAGATAGCTTCGGCCTGGTGGTGGTCGTTGCGGCCATATTCGGACTTGATGAACAGGTTCAGTCTGGCGTTTTGGGCGAAGGCGTCCCAAAAGTCATAGATCAGCTCGGTGCTCAAGTCGCCGATTTTTTCGCGCTTGAAGCCAGTCTCCAGCCGGAACGAATAACGGCCGGAGAAATCAACCGCGGTCGTCGCCAGCACCTCGTCCATCGGCAATATGAAGAACCCATAACGGTTAATGCCCTTCTTATCACCGATGGCCTCGGCGAAGGCCTGTCCCAGGACAATACCGATATCTTCCACTGTGTGGTGGTCATCGAAGCCGGTGTCACCGATAGCCTTAACCTCCAGGTCAAACAGCCCGTGCTTGGCGAACTGCTCCAGCATGTGGTTGAGAAAGCCGATTGGCGTGTCGATCTTGCCGGCACCGGAGCCGTCAATCGCTAGCGAGATTTTGATACTGGTTTCGTTGGTCGCGCGGCTGAGGCGCGCTTTTCTTGTAGTGGTCATGATGTTCTCCTTATAAATGGTTTAATTGCCTTGTAGAAATTACCGTTGGCCGTCATCGACACGAACGCCAGCCCGACGGCCTTAGCCAGCCTTTTATCGCTTTCCCGGTCGCCGCAGATGAATGAATTTTCCATGTCGATATCAGCTGTACGCAAAAATTCATCCAGCAAGCCGGTCTTTGGCTTGCGGCAGTTGCAGCCATCGCTTGCAAGGTGCGGGCAGATAAAAATCTTCTCAAAAGTGATGCCGGCATCGCTAAACGTCTTGAGCATCGCTTTTTGGGGCAATTCAAAAGCTTTGGCCGAAAAAGAGGCCATGCCCAAGCCATCCTGGTTAGATATCAGAATCAGTTTGTAATCCAGATTTACCAACTGCTTAAGCCCAGTTATTACGCCATCGAGGATTCGCAGTTTGTCTAAACTATCGACCTGGGGATCATCCGGAGGCTCAAAGATCAGCGTGCCGTCGCGGTCCAGGAAAGCGTACTTCTGGGACCGGGGCTTCAGGATGGCGGATTCATAGACTTTGATGAAAGTGTTCATCTGGGCCATTGTGCCTATGGTCAGGCGTAAAGTCCCTCGGATATTCGGCTTGTCTTGGGGGCGCAGCAAAATACCGTTCTGCCTGAGAACTGCCAGAACTTTTGCCGGATCTGTCGGTTTGAACAGGATGAAGTTGCCTGCCGACGGGTAAAATGTAATACCGCTTTGTTCAAAAAATCGTTCCACCAGCGGTTTTGCCCATTCGGTTACTTCACCGGCATAGGCTCGCATTGTCTCGACATCGTTCAGCGCCGCCAACGCCGAGTCGCAGGCCGTTTGGTTGACGTCATAGGGGCCGCGGACTTTCAGCATCTCGGCGATGTAACGCTTGTCGGCGATGATGTAGCCGATCCGCAGGCCGGCCAACCCGAAAGCTTTGGAGAATGTCCGGCTGATGATGACGTTGGGGTAGCGCTTAATCAGGCCGACGGCCGAACAGCCGGAAAACTCGAAGTAGGCTTCGTCAACGTAGATGATGGCGTTTTTGGCTTTCTTTGCGATCCGCTCTATGTCTTTGACGGGCACCAGTGTACCGGTCGGGCTGTTAGGGTTGCAGACCGCGGCCACTTTGACCTGGCCGTCAATTGCCGCCAGCACTTCTGTGAGCGGAAAAGCTAGGCTGTCTTTGGGATAGAGCGGGCTGACAATGCGATTGCCGGCTATCCGGGCATACTGCGCGTACATGGCGAAGCTCGGCTCGGGAATCACGACCACGTCACCCTTGTCCGCGAAAGTCCGGAAAATGACGTCTATGGCCTGGTCCGTACCATTGGTGATCATGGTTTGGCCGGCCTCGACGCCGGCATACTTGGCAATCTTAGCCTCAAGATCAAAGTATTCCGGATATAGCTGCGTTTTTTGGGCGCCGGGCGGCAGGGTCCGTTCATTGAAATCCAGCAGCAAGCCCCGGTTGGACGCCCGGCCGTCAAGCGGCGGGTTATAGGGCTTCATGACTTGTATGCGCCGCAAGGCTAGATTTCTCATAACCTTATCTCCATAGCCCGCTTGTGGGCCTCCAGGCCTTCGGCTTGGGCCATGGCCATAACCGTTGGTGCCAGGCGTCGGGCACCTGACTTGGTAATGGATTGGAATGTCACGTATTTATAGAAGCTCTTCAGCGACAGGCCGCCGTAACTTCGCGTCCAACCGTTGGTCGGCAGGGTGTGGTTGGTGCCCGAAGCGTAATCGCCGGCACTTTCCGGCGAGTAATTGCCCAGGAAAACCGAGCCGGCGTTTTGCACCTGTTTTGCCGCTTTTCGCGGCTTATTTACGCTTAAAATAAGGTGCTCGGGCGCGTATTCGTTAGCAAAGGCCAGAGCCTGGCTCATGTTTGCAAATATGACGCAAAACGAGTTAGACAAGGCCTGCTCGGCAATCTTTCGCCTGGGCAAGGCCGACAGCTGCGAGACAAGCGCTTTTTCCACGTCTTTGGCCAAGGAGTTATCAGTAGTCACCAACACGACCTGGCTATCCGGGCCGTGCTCGGCCTGGCTCAGGAGGTCGGCGGCCACGAAGTCGGCCCGCGCCGAAGTATCGGCCACGACCATCAACTCCGAAGGCCCGGCCGGCATATCGATAGCCACGCCCAAACGCCCGGCGTATAGCTTGGCGGCCGTTACGTACTGGTTGCCGGGCCCGAATATTTTGTCGACTTCTGGAACAGACAGAGTCCCGCAGGTCATAGCCGCGATGGCCTGCGAACCGCCGATACGCATGACTTTGGTGGCTCCGACCAGCCCCGCGGCATAACAAATCGCCGTGCTGATTGAACCGTCGGACCCCGGCGGCGTACACAGCACGATTTCCCGGCAGCCGGCTAGCTGCGCCGGCACACCCAGCATCAGCACCGTCGACAACAGTGGCGCGCTGCCCCCGGGTATGTACAAACCTACACGCTCAATCGGGCGCGGCTCGCGCCAACAGCGAACGCCGGGTTGCGTTTCAACAATGATAGGCAGTAAAGCGTCTTTCTGCGCCGCGTGAAATTTTGTGATATTGGCGTAGGCCTGGTTGATTGCGGCCTTCAAGTTTTTGGGCGTTTTCGCCGCCCATTTCGCCAACTGCACTTGACTGACGGCAATGCTGTCAACAGCGACGCCATCAAAACGCCGGGTGTAGTCCAGCAAAGCCCCATCACCTTCGGCTTTTACGACCTCAAAGATGTCTCTGACTATTGTTTCCAGATTATTCTGGTCAGCTAGTGGCCTCTGGCAGAGAGCCGGCCATTTTGAAACAGGGGGATTGCGATAAGTTTTCATGACCGGGCCTTTCGCTGATTGCGGCCAACCAATACACGGATCACGTTACCGAGCTCGACGGGCTTATTCCGGCTGCGGGCAGCTACCAATTGGGCATAAATCAGGTCGGCCAGTTCGCTTTCGCACTCGGCGACCGTGCCATTGCCAAAAATGGCCATCAGAGTCTCGGCGAACTCTTCACCAGCTTTCTTGCCAGCCAGGTTGGGATCGCGCAGCAGTTCCAGCGTCGGCGAAGTCACTGACCGGTCGTCAAGCTGCAAACTGCGACGTGCCAGCGTGGTATCAATGCGGCCAATCGCGGCAGCACTGAGCGGCTTTGGCGGCTTTGGCCGGCGGTTGTCTCTGGTTACGACCGCCGGATAAACATCCATCAAAGTCGCTATCTCGACCAGCCCATTGGCCGCGGCGGTCGAGCCGGAAGATACCAAGTCGGCCACCAAGGGAACATTAAGCAAACGCGGCATGATTTCCACGCTGCCCAGCACCGCTATATCCGTTACGGCCAGGGACAAATCACTGCCTATGGCGCATTTTCTTAATAAATTCGGGAAACTGGTGGCTACGGGCGTACCCAGCGTCTTATTCTTAAGCCGGCGGCGGGTCGCCGCGGCCGTCTCAAGGGGCGCCAGCAGCGCAAAACGACACATACTGGGTCCGAAAGCCTGATAAGCTACACTCGCCGTTTTCAGCGAACTGATGTACTCTTCACAGGAGTCAGAGCCAGTCAAACCAACATCGCCGTAGCCGGCGGCTATCAGACGCGGGATATCCCGGCCTTTGACTTTTAAAAAGGTCCTGCGGCCGGCTTTGACTTCCAACTTGCGGCCCACAAACTCCGGCACGGCTATGCCAATCGCCTTCTGAAAGGCTTGCAGGCACGGTACGCTGTCATCGCCCTTGGGCACAAGTATCAGTTTAGCCTTGCCGACCTCGCTAATTACACTCTTCATAATATTATTCCTTAAATCACTTTTTAAAACGCTATGCAAAGAAAAAACGCCGGGGAGCCGGCGTTTTAATCTTTCTTTATTAAAAAAGTAAACTAACCGACTCGCTCCGGCGGCACATGGCCATGATGGGCGGCGGCAGTCTGACTGAGGACACTGGCGTAACCGCCGCAACCGTCTTTTAGCCATTCGCTGATCCGCGCGACCGTACGGCTGCTGAGTTTGGTCTTGGCTACGATGTCGGTATATTTTTCGCCGCTGCGCAGCATGCGGGCCGCCTCCAGGCGCGAACCGATCTCCAAGATTTCTTGCTCTGTCATGACATCTCGCAAAAAATTCCGCATAGTATCGATGTTATCAATAGCCACCAAGGCCTCGGCCAATTGCCGGGCGCTGTCCTGCCGCCAAACCGCCGTCTTATTTAACATACTCGTCACTTTATCAAAGTAAAGTGGGGCTGTCAAGCGGTCTTGCGCTGTAGCTGCCTGATATCAATAGTGTGGTGGTCGACGGTGTCGACGGTGCTTTCCAACTTGGCTTCCAGTCGATCGAAGCGTTTGTCGACCTGGTCGAAACGCTCAGCAATCATCTGCAAGGCATTGCCGACAATTTCGCCAACGGTGTCGCCGACTATCCGCTGGATAAGCGGCTCGATCCTGTTATCGATGGCCGCGTCAATTGCGCTGTTGATTACGCGGCTGACGATTTCCTCGACGTCTTGTTTGGTGGCAGGTTGAGTGGCAGCTGTCATGCTTTTACTATAATCCGCTATACTGCCATGGCGCAAAAGTTTAGCCCTCAATTATTAAAAAATTTAATAACTTATTTTGCTCTCTGTTGATACATCATAAGAATCGCGCAAACTTGTTGTTTCCGTCGACTAGAATATTTGTTGGTTCGACTGGTTGATCCGTTAGCTCAAACCCCATTATGATGATCGCCTCACCTGCACGTATAAGTTTGGCGGCGGCACCGTTCATGCAAATGATCCCGGAGTGCCGTTTGCCCACAATTACGTAAGTTTCAAGACGGGCGCCTGAAGTATTGCTGGTAACCAGGACTTTCTCCCCCGCCCAGAGACCTGCCTTGTCCATAAGCTCTTCGTCAATGGTGATGCTGCCGATGTATTCCACGTCTGCCTGGGTAACAGTTGCTTTATGGATTTTGGACCGCATGACGAAACGCATAGTCTTATACTACACACATTACAAGATATATTTTGGATTTCACTTTAGGAAGTTCATGAAACTATGGGCGCCGAGCGTTAGGGCGTAGACGATGGCATAACCGTGTCTTATCGCCGGCAAACGTTTCTCCGGGACGCCGGGAATGACACTGCCTGCATAGGGGATAGATCCGTCAGCCGGCGAAATGTAAGAAAGTATCTTTGTGGCCTTGTCATGAGTAGTTAGCTTGGGCAGGTTTATCTGCAGCAGCTCAAGTGATTCCTGGAAAGCCGGATTCTCGCGGTATGTCTTTTTACTTACCGTTTCCGGGCCATTGATCTTGGGGCAAATCAGTATGACTCCGCTAATTTTGTTCGGCCTGGCGACGTAGGCATTGAGTACGGCACTGGCTCCGGCGCTGGCGCCTACCAGGGCCACGGTATGGCCTTGGGCCGCGTGCTTATCAATTTCATCAAGAAGACGTTGAAACTTTAGCTTGTAACTTTCCGGGCCGCGCCACGGCATTTCATGGCAATGCCCATGGGCACCGTATAATCGCCAGGTCCTGACGGCCGCGCTTTGGACATGGTAGATATTATCTAAAATACCTGGTACGTAGACTATGTGCAGCGGCTTCTTCATGTTCAGAACAGATGGAACGGCGGCACCGCGGTGGCTGCCAAGACCCAGGCGCCCAGGGCTACGCCCAGGCAATTAAAAACGATGTCTGACAGGGAATTATTCAAGGACTCATAGCCAAAAACGACGTCAAAACGCGCCAGCAGCGGCGACAATACGAATATCTCCAGAGGCTCCCACAACACCATGATCAACAGCGCCACGAAGGGCTCCATCACCCAGCCCAAGACCACGCCAGTCACCAGATGGACCAGACTCCATTTATCATACAAGGCCCCGTTACGGCCCGCTTTGGGCCGGCCCGACAGCGCGGATCTTGTTCTTGCCATAATTTAACCTTACACCATCGGCCGACAGGCGCTCAAATTATCGTCAAGTGCGCTTGGAAGACATTCCTTCGAACACCTTCTGCAATGGTTTGAGGGGTTTGTGAAGAGCTTGCAGACATAGAAATTTGACAAAATGATTGGGTATAGGTATAGTAGCACTTACTTATCGTAACCAGGGAACTAGGGGGAGTTACGCGTATGGGCTTTGAACATGAAAGTGTAGGGGTTAATCCCGATTTTGCCGAATTGAACAATGCCGAGTTTCAAATTGCCGGTATTAAAGCCAGCACTAATGAACAGCTACCTTTTGCTTACACCGGCTACGCTACCTACCTTAATCTCCTGAACCAACAGCGGTCAAAAAAAGACCAACTTACACCGGTTAGCGAGACTGAGGTAGCGACATTCTTCAGTGAAGAGTTAGCCGCCTGGGAAGCAGGTGGTGGCCTTGATTATGTCAGAGGGCAGCTTGAAGCTGATCCTAGCTTGACGTTTACAGTAGTACATCAACCCAATATCGAAATCACCGGTGATGAGCTTAAGCAGCTAAATCAAGACTTCGCGGAAACACAGCCCTACAAAGCCTACATTGACGATACGATTTATGATCACTTCAGTCCCGAAGCGCTATCTGGCGTTATTGAGGGCGGAGCGCCGATACGTTCCCTGCTGATCCCGAGTAAGTTTAATGTCCCCTCAGACACGGCTGAAAACCAGCAGACTACTCTGGAAGAGCTTCAAAAAGACTATCCTTATCTCGTCGTGCCGGCACTGGCTGTGGCCCCAAACTTTTGGTTCACGTTACGGGCAAATGGCGACCTGGCAACGTCAAAGAATCCAAAAGATTTTGCCGGTGCTTATCAGAAAACCGGTATACGCAACTTTGACTTGGAAGCACACTTCCCCACTTTCCAGGCTGTGCCCATCTCGTACGTTCGTGATATTGGCAGGCCGGGCTTATACTTAACGGATAGTAGCCACAGCAACCCTGGTCGTATCGCTGTAGGAAGTAAATAGCCTAAAAACCGGAAAGCTCTTTGCTGGTGGGGATGAAAGGACTTGAACCTTCACGCCTTGCGGCACTAGCTCCTAAGGCTAGCGTGTCTACCAATTCCACCACATCCCCGCAGTTTGGTACCGAAGTATTTTAGCTAATTTTTTGGTAAAAGGCCAGTTGACTGTCGCCGTAGTTCTTAGTCTGCACCGTTGTTAATCCGTCGAACCTTAGGGGCTCCAGGTTGCCGGGCCAGGATAGTACCAGCGTGCCGTTAGCAGCCAGGTGCCGCGGCAAGCTTTTCAGGTCGCGATAGGGGATGTTGTCATATGGCGGGTCGGCGAATATCAGGTCGAAGAGTTCAGCCTGGTGGCGGGTTGACCAGGCGTTGGCGAAAGCCCGGACGGCTTTGACGCGGCCGCTCAGGCCAAGGGCACTTATATTCTCGGTGATAACGGCGTGCGCCCGCTTATCTACCTCTATAGCGACGGCGCTTTTAGCGCCCCGGCTGATGGCCTCGAAGCTCAAGGCTCCGCTGCCAGCGAAAGCGTCCAGAACTGTCAGACCTTTGATATCGCCCAGCACGCCGAAGACCGCGCCGCGCATCTTGTCGCTCATCGGGTGGGTTCGGTGGCCGCCCGGACTGGCGAATTGGCGGCCGCCTAAGTGGCCGGCGATGACCCTCATGCCGCCCCCTTGGCCGCTTCGAGACAGGCGGCGTACCAGGCTAGCGTGACCATGCGCACCATCCGCGGCGCCAGTTCCCGACGGACGTCGCGACTGACCGGCTGTGTCCAGCCTAGTTCATAGAACCGCTCGTAAAGGTTGAGTTCGGCTACTTCCCTGGCTGTTCGCTTAAAGACATCGATTACGCCATCGGATACCACGTTTTCGATATCGGTTCGCGATGGCAGGGCTTTTTTGAACTGTAGCGGCAGGATTAAGGCGTAAGCGCCGGCTTCGAACATGGCGTGGGTCGTCAGTAACCCCCTGGGACCAACCAACTTGAGGCTTTGCAGGACTGATTTGCTCACAGTGTCGCGTTTAACATACAAACGGCCGGCCAGGCCCTTGCGCGTGTGCCTAGCCTCACCACCTCTTAGGCGTGACAACTCGGCTTCGTACGGGTAATGGTGAGCCGGCGTTAAGCCATCTACCAGGGCATGCGCCAGCCAGGCAGCCTCAAAAGCGGCACGCACGTCATCATCTTGCCCCAAGGCCTTCACCAAAGCCCGGTAGTGCAGCAGTATCTGGTCATGCAGCTCCGTATCGCTCACGTCAAGGGGATCGACAAAATGCCACGGCTGGCCGCCGCGCAAGCGTTTCAGCTTGGCGCCATCGGGGCCCTGTTCGCCTTCGAAGTTCAATACTTGCTGGATAGTCGGAAAAGGATGTTTGTCAGGCAGTAGTGGCAGCAAATGCCTATAGGCTGCCCTGTCAAGCTTTTGATGGGCATGAAAAATTATGGAATACACTATATAAAACTATAGCAAATTTCGGGCAGAATTGGCCGCGGTCTAATTGAGATTGGTGGTGGCGCGGTAACTGTCCACAGACCTGGCAAGCTCGCGATAATTTGATAGTTTTTCTTGGGAGTCTATAAAAGCCTGAGCACTGTTGCGAGCAGCGCTGATAAGTTTGGTATCTGTTAATTTGGCTATCCTGAGGTCGAGCTGCCCGTGCTGTGTGGTGCCATAGATGGCACCTGGGCCGCGCAGCTCCAGGTCGAGTTCGGCCAGCTTAAAGCCGTCATTGGAACTTTCCAGGGCCCGCAGGCGGCGGCCGGGCGCCTGGGAATCGCTCATTAGCAGATAGCAGTAGCCTTGGTCCTGGCCGCGGCCGATACGTCCGCGCAACTGGTGCAGCTGGGCCAAGCCGAAACGTTCGGCGGCTTCAATCAGCATGACGGAGGCGTTCGGCACGTCGACACCAACCTCGATGACGGTCGTCGATACCAGTATATCCAGCTCGCCTTTGACGAAGCGTTCCATAACTTTCTGCTTGTCGGCCGACTTCAGCTTGCCGTGCAGCAGCCCGACACGGCGGTGCTTGAAATCCTTGTTCCGCATCTGGTCATAGATTTTTTCGGCCGAGCTGACCTCTAAAACATCCGACTCCGTAATTATGGGGCAGACTACGTACATTTGTCGCCCCTCGGCCAGTTCGGCGTCGATCTTTTGGTAAAGCCGGACGCGGGCATTGGGTGAAACTATCTTGGTAATGATCGGCTGCCGGCCGGCCGGCTTTTCGCCCAAAACCGAGATATCCAGCTCGCCGTACAAGGTCAGCGCCAGAGAGCGCGGAATCGGCGTGGCCGTCAGACTGAGGACATGCGGCATGTGCCCTGCCTTGGCCATCAGAGTTTTGCGCTGCTCGACACCGAAGCGGTGCTGCTCGTCGATGATAATCAGGGCCAGTTTGCGCATATCGACCTGCTCCTGGATAAGCGCCTGGGTACCGATAACGAATTGGGCCCGGCCGCTCCTGATCGCCTCACGGGCCTTGGTTTTTTGGTCAGGCTTGAGGCTACCAACCAGCAGGTCGACCAGAGGTTCCTTGCCGAGCGGCTTGAGCAGCTGGTGAATAGTCTCGGCGTGCTGGCGGGCCAGCAGCTCGGTCGGCGCCATCAGCGCCACCTGCCAACCCTGTTCCAGGGCCATCAGCGCCACCATGGTAGCCACGACAGTCTTGCCGGAACCGACATCGCCTTCGACCAGACGGTTCATCGGCTGGGGTTTGGCCAGGTCCAGGCAAGCCTGCCAGACAGCCCGCCGCTGGTCGTCGGTCAGCTTGAAGGGCAGATGTTTAACAAAATTACGGGCCAGGCTCTCCTGAAAAGGTATGCTGAGCGCCGTTTCGCTTTGGTTTTCTTGCTTATTGAGCAGGCTGGCCAGGCTGAGCTGGAAAACCTCTTCGAAACCAAGCCGGCGGCGGGCAGCCTCCAGCTGTTCGGCCGATTGCGGCGCGTGGATTGCCGCCAGTGCCTCTGCCCGGCTGAGCAGCTTTTGTTCCTTGATAATCCAGGCCGGCAGCGATTCTTTGGTGTTGGCTATCAGCGGCAAAACCTGCTGGACGGCCAGGCGGATCTGGCGCGAGGTCAGACCCTTGGTCTCGCGGTAAACAGCCAGGATCCGGGCCGTGTTAACAGGGAAGTCGCTGGCCAGCTCGACACCTGGGTTCATGATCGCGAAGCGGCGGTGGCTGAGCTCGTACTGGCCGGATATGAAATAAGGTTTGTCGCGCTTGAGGGCCGCCGCCCGGTAAGGTTGGTTGAACCACACCAGCCGCGTACTGCCGGTCGCGTCGCTGGCGATAGCTTCGGTGACGTGCATGCCCCGCCGGACATAGCGGCCGCTGGCCTGTTTAATAACAGCCTCGATAGTCGCGGCGCCCGGCCGCAGGCGGGCGATTGGCGTCACTTCGGAATAATCCTCGTAGCGCCGCGGGTAATAATTAACCAGGTCACCGATGGTTTTAATGCCCAGGGTGGCGAATTTCTTGGCCTGCTCCTCGCCCACTCCCTTGAGATCAGTCAACGGACTACGTAGCGTCATACCACCAGTATACGGGGTCTTTGTCTAATGCTTGGTCTTGCGGACCAGGAAGAAGACGCTGGGACCAAAGTAAATAGTCGCCAGCGGGCGTTGCAGCAAACGTTCGGCGCCCAGCATAACTTCGCGCGGCATTATTTTCTTGAGACGGACGCTGCGTAGATTGGAAACCGACAGCCTGGCTTCCACCCGCAGGCCGGCGTGTTGCAGCTGACGGATAACAGTGTAAGGATTGTGATTTACGAATGGTATCTCATCATCCCGCTGGTTGGCAGCCGACCTGATATCGACCGGTTTAACCGGCATACGCTCGCCACGGCTAAGGTGTTTTAAGCGGTTGCGGATATGGACATAGTTAGCCATTTCGATAATAGCGTAACCGTCGTCGGCCAGGACCCGGTGTATCTCATGGAATTCCGGAGCCGGATCAGGCAGATGATGCATGACGCGGATCATGGTCAACAGGTCTACGCTGCCGTCCTTGAAAGGTAGAGCGTCTGCCTGCGCCAATCGGCGGCTGACTTCAGGGTGGTCTTTGAGGAAGTCGGCCGCTATATCAAGTTGCTGTTGGCTAGGCTCGGCTAGAGTGACCCTGTCGGCGTATTCTTTGAGCAGCAAGCAGAGCCGGCCATAGCCGCCGCCAACGTCAACGGCGCGCCGAAAATGTTTGCCGCGCAGCAAGCGGCGGATAGCCAGTTCTTCGGCCAGGTGCTCGTACTCGCGACCTTTCCAGTAACGTAAGTAATTATGCTTGGGATCGTTATATTGGTCGGCCCGGCGCGTGACTTTGGGTTCTGCGGTGGCGACGGACTTGTGAGGTGTTTTGGGCATTAATTAATTCCTTGTACAGCCAGTATAGCAGCGTTAGGGGGTCAGCCAAGTTCGACCAGAGCGGAATCTTTGAACTTTTTGCCTTTGCGGATCAGCAGAAGACCATGGTCGAAATCGCCCGGTTCGAAGTTCTCCCGCTCAATCCTCTCATTATTAACGGAGACGGCCCTGCTATCCAGCAGACGCCGGGCTTCGGTTTTGGAGGCGGCCAGGCCGCTGCCGGCCAGAGCCTCAACAACCGAGCCGTCCGGCTTTGATGTCACTGACGGAATGGCCTTTTTGATCTCCGCGATGGCCGCCTTGTCGCGGCCGGTGATCTTGGCCGCGCCCGTCAGATACTCGGTTACCGTCTCGGCGAATAGCATGTCTTTCTTGCCGTGGACAAACTCGGTTACGGCTTGGGCCAGGCGAGTCTGGGCATAGCGCGCGCCGGGGTTTGCGCCGTGCTTTGCCATAATGTCCTCGATCGTCGGTTTATCCAGTTCCGTAAAGATCTTGAGGTAGCTGTCGACGCCGGCGTCATCACAATTGATCCAAAACTGATAAAACTGCGTTGGCGAAGTCTTGTCCGGATCCAGCCAAACGCTGCCCTCTTCGCTCTTGCCGAACTTTATGCCTGTAGCTTTATTTACAATAAGAGGGCAGGTGAGAACATTGACTTCTGCTCCTTTAACCCGCCGTACCAAATCGACGCCGGAGAGACCGTTGCCCCATTGGTCGGAGCCGGCCAGCTGCAGCGTCACGCCATAATGCTCGAACAATCGCAAAAAGTCATATCCCTGCAGCAGCGTGTAGCTGAATTCCGTAAAGCTGATGCCCGCCCCGCCCTCGCCCATACGCTTGGCGATGTAATCACGTTGGACGAGCGGGGTCATGCTGAAATGCTTACCGACGTCGCGCAGAAACTCCAGGACATTCATCTTGCCAAACCACTTGAGATTGTTGACCAGCTTAATGTTCCCGCCCAGGATGGATTGGATTTGGCGCTCGACGGCGCGTACGTTGGCTTCGACGGTTCTGGCCGTTTGCAGAGGGCGTTCGCTGTCCTTACCGCCCGGGTCGCCGATAAGGCTGGTGGCACCGCCAGCCAGCAGTACGGCCCGGTGTCCGTGCCTTAAGAAACATCTATCCATCATCAGGGCCGCCAGGTTGCCAACCGTCAGCGAATCACTGGAAGCGTCGTAACCGTGGTAGAAGGTTAGCGGCTTGCCGTCCAACCGCCGTAAGTCGTCCAATGTAGTTTGATGCGCGAAGCCGCGCCAGGTAAGTTCTTCGGAAAGTGTCATGATACGTCTTATTTTAACAGTCCCCTATAGTATAGCCTACGCCGTGGTCGCGCGAGCCTAATCAGAAGTAATCAAACTTATGCTTTTTGTTGGGCTAGTTTGATATAATGGCCGTTAGGTTTATATGAGGAGACAGACAGTCAAATGAGTAAAGGCACCGGCCGCAACCGCCGACTGAGAGACACCATCACTACCCGGAGCGGCAAAACGATCAAGCTCAACCGGACTTTAGGCGACCGCCTGAAGTCCCGTAAGGCTGCACGGGCAACCGAAAGGGCCGCCTATCTGGCCACTCTGCCAAAAGATCGTCTAAGACGATTGGCCTATCGCCTTCGCCCCAAGCATCTGGTCGAGTATTGGTTTAGCCGCGAGGGCGGCATCATGGCGCTCAAGATCATCGGCGTCGCCATCATTGTCGGCTTCTTCATGACCATCGGCCTGTTCGCCTACTTCCGCAAAGATTTACCCAAGATTAAAGACCTCTCCGGTGACAGCCTTGGCGGCAATATCACTTATTATGACCGGACCGGCCAGGTCGTGCTTTTCAATGATTATAATTCAATCAAGCGGGTTCCTGTAGATAGTAAGGCCATCTCGCCTTACATGGCGGAAGCGACGGTTGCCATTGAGGACAAGAACTTCTTTCACGAAGGGGCTTTTGACGTCCGCGGCATTATCCGTGCCGGATATCACGACCTGGCTGGCAGTCAGGGCGCCTTGCAGGGCGGATCTACCATCACCCAGCAACTTGTCAAATTAAATGAAGGCTGGGGCACCAATCGCACCATAACCCGCAAGGTCAAGGAGCTGATTCTGGCTGTCGAATTGGAGCGGGAATACACTAAGAATGACATTCTGACCGGCTATCTGAATATCGCCCCATACGGTGGCGTAGACTACGGCGTTCAGGCGGCCGCCCAGGATTATTTCCAGACCGACGCGGCGCATCTGACGCTGGCTCAAGCCTCCATGCTGGCCGCCATTCCGCAGTCACCCAGTTACTATTCACCCTATGCCGGCCATCTCTACAATCCGGCCGTAACCAGTGATACCTTCGACCCGCAAGCCTTGCTGGCGCGGCAGCATTATATCCTGGACCTGATGGTAACCCAGCACTACATAACCCGGCAGCAAGCTGAAGACGCCAAGAAAGTTGATGTCTTGGCCCAGGTACACCAACAATCGCCGAAGTACCAGGACATTAAAGCGCCTTACTTTGTGCAAGCCGCTAAGCAAGAGCTGGAACAGACTTATGGCGCTAACACCGTACAGCGCGGCGGCTGGAAAGTTACCACTACGCTAGACATGAACTTGCAGAACAAGGCCGAGCAGCTGGTCGCCAGTAATCTGAGCAACGTGAAGCGGCGCACCGCCGGGCTGGCAGATGAAGAAGCCAGCGTAACCGAAGACGTCCAAACTGGCCAGATCGTGGCTTTGGTGGGCGGTGTAGATTTTAATAACCCCGATTACGGACAAAACAATTACGCCGCCGGAGTGCTTGTCTCGCCCGGTTCCAGTTTCAAACCCTATGACTACGTCACGCTTATTAACAATAATAATAATGTCGGCGCCGGTTCTGTCCTGTATGACTCCGAAGGACCTCTACCGGGCTATCCATGCACCAACAAGGCTTTGCCCAAGAACGGCGGCAACTGTTTGAAAGATTATGACTTCCTGCAGCCTGGCCCGATAACCTTGCGCTATGCCTTGGGCGGCTCGCGCAACATCCCGGCCGTTAAGGCCATGTACGAGGCCGTGCCCAACGATAAAAGCACCGGTCATGTCGATTCCATTAATAAGGTCATTAGCACCGCCTCGGCAATGATGGATAACACATACCTGCAAAGCAAGCACCAAAACGCCTACAACTGTTACCAGCAAGGTATCAATGTCAATAATGCCAGCCCGTCAGATACCACGCAATGTTACGGCGCGTCCGCCATCGGCGACGGAGCTTATCTCCACCTTGATGACCATGTCAACGGTTTGTCCACTCTGGGCCGTCTCGGCCAAGCCATTCCGCGCACCTATATCCTGAAAATCACTGACGCCGCCCAAAAGACGCTCTACCAGTGGAAGCAACCCGTAGCCAAGCAGGCGGTCAAGGCCGACGCGGCTTACATCGTCGACAACATGGCCTCCGACCCCAACGCCAGCTATCTGCCAGGCAGCTGTAGTGCTTACACCTGCACCGGCGGCTATAAATTCCAACGCTACGATGGCTGGAATTTCGCCGTCAAAACGGGCACCACCAACTACGGTTTTGACGGCCTGATGGCCAGCTGGTCGACCAAGTACGCGACCGTGGCCTGGGTTGGCAATCATACCCGCAATGTAGACATTACCTCACGCACCGGCACGGCCATGGAGTACCTGACCGAACCGCTGACCCGAGGAATGATGGAATACGCGCATACCGGTCTCAAGCCCGTCAACTGGGTGCAGCCGGCAACCGTCAAGACTGCTCCGGCTTTCGTGGTTCGCAATCACATCCACTACGGCGACGTCGAACCCAGCCCCACTAATGACCTATACCCTGGTTGGTACATCGGTGGTGGCGCCAAAGGTAAAACCACTTCGCAAACCATGGACAAAGTTTCCGGCAAAATCGCTACCACCTGCACGCCGGCTGGCGCCAAAGAAGTCGTCACCAACGGCAACGCCGCCTCCTGGAACATCGATATCTTCAAAGGTGGCGCTCAGAGCATCGGCAGCGCCAGCGTCGGCACCAGCACTGATTCCACCGCCACGGACAACGTCCACAACTGCAACGACAGCCCGCCGACCGTGACATTGACGGCTCCCAGTACTTGCGATGGCAGCTGTACTATTACCGCCACCGTCACCCAAGGCACGCACGCTTTGACCGACCCTCAATACGCGCAGTTCCCCGGCACGATCGCGTTCACGCTCAACGGCCAGACGATTCACTCCGAAAACATCAGTGACTCGCCAAGCACCGTTTCGTTCACCTATAATCCGACGTCGTCCGGCAGCGGAACCCTAACCGCCACTGTCACGGACAGCGTGCTATACCAGGGGAGCAATAGCGCAACGCTAAATTTTTCCAGCCCGCTAACGCTGGCCAGCCCAACGGTAGCGGGAACCCAAATAACACTCAACTGGACGGGAGGCACGGGCACGTTCACGGCGGTGGTTAGTCCCGCGCCACTGACTACTACTTGCGATAGTGTCCAAGGTGATAGCTGTACCATCACGGTATCGCCCGGCCCCTATACTATATATATACAGGACAGTACGGGTGCCAAATCGAACCAACAAACGACTAGCAGCCCCTAAAACTAGTCTTTTTCGAGGAATTGGTTGAGGGCAGAACGAACGTCGGCGACGCCGTGAAGGTTGGCCAGCTTAGGCGCTTTAGCGCCGTTGGTGCCGGAGCGTTGGCGCGGGCCGATGGCGCCGTCAAAGCCCAGCTTGCGGGCTTCGGCCAGGCGCTTTTCGGCGTGCGGCACGTGGCGGACTTCGCCGGACAGCCCGACTTCGCCGAAGACGACGGCGTTCTTCTTGAGCTGCAAGCCCTTGGCCGCCGAGCCGATGGCCAAGCAGATGGCCAGGTCAGCCGCGGGCTCGCGGATCTGGATACCGCCGACGATATTGATATATATGTCATACTCGGCCAGCTTGAGCTTGGTGCGGCGTTCCAGCATGGCCACTAATAGATTGAGCCGGTTGAGGTCGAAGCCGCTGGCCGCCCGTTTGGGGTAGCCGTAAGCCGTCCGGTTGACGAGAGCCTGGACTTCTACCAACAGCGGCCGTGTGCCTTCCAGGGTGGCCAGTACGATCGAACCGTCGCTAGCCTGGCGTTCAGCCAGCAGTGCCGCCGAGGGGTTGACGACCGGTTGCAGGCCGTTTTCGGCCATTTCGAAGATGCCGGCCTCGTCGGTCGAGCCGAAGCGGTTCTTGACCGCCCTGAGCAGCTTGAAGCCGCCGTAGCGGTCGCCTTCCAGCTGAAGCACTACGTCTACAACGTGTTCTAACACCTTGGGGCCTGCAATGGAGCCTTCTTTGGTGACATGGCCGACGAGGATGACCGCCGTATCGGATTGCTTGGCGGCCACGGTCAGCAGCTGTGTGGCGCCGGTGACCTGAGAAACGCTGCCGGCCGCCGAAGTTATGGCGCTGCAGCTGACAGTCTGAACGGAATCCACGATCACCAGCTTGTATTCGCCGGCGGCGATGGTGGCTGCGATATCGTCG
This sequence comes from Candidatus Dormiibacterota bacterium, assembly GCA_035532255.1. GTDB lineage: Bacteria > Patescibacteriota > Saccharimonadia > Saccharimonadales > UBA4665 > DATKRL01. The sequence goes on from DATKRL010000001.1 coordinate 29,748, forward strand.
GCCGAAGTGCTGGTGGCCAGCTGCAACTCCTTGCGCGAAGCGCCCAGCCGGGCAGCCCTGAGCCCAATCTGGTGAGCCGATTCTTCGCCGCTGATATATAAGACCGGCGCCTTGGCAGCTACCAGATAAGCCAGTTGCAACAGCAGCGTGCTTTTGCCGATGCCGGGCTGGCCGGCGATCAGGTTGACGCTGCCGGCCACGATGCCGCCGCCAAAGACGTCGTCAACCTCGGCCAGCCCGGTCCTGAGCCGCGGCTGGTCGCTGGCCACCGAACCCTTGACGGTTTTGGGTCGCAAAACTCTGCCCTGAGCCACAGCGCTAGCGACCGCCACCGGACTAAGTTCTTCTTGCAGGGTGTTCCACTCGCCGCATTGAGGGCAGCGCCCGCTCCAGCTACTCTGCACTGCCCCGCAGTTGCCACAAACATACCTGGTCACCGGTTTTTTGGCCAAAACAGTCCCCTTTTCCTACCTAGTTTAACATCCGTTCGTTAACTTGATATTAACTATCGTGAAATAGTAGGAGGGTTGGTGATCAGTTCCTTGGATAATTGGTTCTCTTGCGTGGCTATAGCATTCCGGGCAGCCACTAGAGTATTGTACTGACCAATCAGGCCGCGGACTTGCTCAACTTCGGCATTGTAATCGTTGACCAGCGTGTTATAGCCCGGCACGCCGGCGTTGTAGGCATCGGTGTTGCCGCTGGCCTTAAGCTCGTTCAACGAGCTCTGTTTGGACGAAATAGTCGACTGCTTGACCTGAAGGTCCGCTTCCAAACTGTCGATTTGCTGTTTGAGAGCCGCGAGCTGGGCATCATCCTGGGTCACCGCGGCCTGGCGGGAAGTGAACTCTCCCTGATATTGAGCGGCGTAGGCCGCCATCTGGGCGCGGTTAGTGAAGTAGCGCTTGTAATACTGCTCCAGGCCGGACGGCAACTTGGCAACCTCGGTGCCGAAAATGGAATGCATTTCGTTGACGACGTCGTGCGGTTCGGTTTTACGGTAAGCCGCGATGGTGTTCCGCAGACGCTGGTCGCGCAGGTCATTGTTGTAATAATCCAGCAGCATGGCATCGACCTTGGCTTTTTCGGAGCTGCTAAGACGGTCGTAGGCGCCGTGCAGCATCTCGTGAGCGGCCGTCACTTGCTCCACGCCGTTCAGCCGGGGATCATTCACCCCAAGCAGGAAAATACCCGCCTGGTCGCCGTGATAGCAACCCAGAACGATGGTCTGCTCACCGCCGTTGTTAGGGCATTGTTTGGGGAAAGCGGTCTTATTAAGAATGGCCGCGTGGTTGACGTAGAAAATCTTGCGGCCGTAGGCCGTCATGGTATCCTGAGCGGCTAGCTGGGAGACAGTCGCTGGCGCCTGGTAGTTGCGCAGCTTCCACCAATCAATAATATTCTGGCGGTTGTTTGCCGCCAGACCCAAGATAGCCAGCCAAATCACTAGGATCACTAGGTTGCCGAGCCGGGAGTGATGGTGGGAAGAAACTTTATTCGCTGGTGGTAGCATAAGCCAGGGCGCCGTGTTTGGAAGCTACCTGAATGATATCACCTTTTTCGTATTTTTCGTCCAGCAGATCCAGCGCCAAACGGTCCTCAATGGTGTCCTGGATCAGCCGGCGCAACGGCCGCACGCCGTTTTTGGCGTCATAGCCATGTTCCAGCAGATAGTGCTTGGCTCCTTCGTTCACCTGAAGGCTAAAGCCTTTGCGCTGCAGCCGGGCGCGCAGCGCGTCAAGCTGTAAATCGATGATCTTGTAAATGTCCTGATGGGTCAGGGCCCGGAAAACGATTACTTTGTCGATGCGGTTCAGCATCTCCGGCCGAAGCAGCTTTTTGAGCTCGTCTTGGACATGGGTTTTGTTGACTTCGTGCAGCTCGTCCAGATCTTTGAGTTCGTCTTTTTTGGCGGCGTGAAAGCCCAGACTGGCTTCTTTTTGCAGCTTATCGGCACCGATGTTGCTGGTCATGATGACTATCGTGTTGGTGAAGTCGATCCGGCGCCCCTTGGCGTCCGTTAAATAACCGTCCTCCAGCATCTGAAGCAGCATATTGAAGACGTCGGGGTGGGCTTTTTCGATCTCGTCGAACAGCACCAGGCTATAGGGCTGGCGGCGGATTTTGTCGGTCAACTGGCCGCCATCATCATAGCCGACATAACCGGCCGGCGCGCCGACGAGACGGGCGACATTGTGGTGTTCGCCGAACTCTGACATATCAATCTTGACGAGAGCGTTTTCGCTGCCGAAGAATTCGCGGGCCAACACACGGGCCAGCTCGGTCTTGCCTACCCCTGTCGGGCCCAGAAAAACGAACGAACCAATTGGCCGTTCGTCATTACCAATCCCGCTGCGGTTGCGGCGCACGGCCTTGGCCACCGCGGACACGGCCTCGTCCTGACCGATGATGTATTTGCCCAGCATTTTTTCGAGATTAAGCAGGTATTTGGCTTCGCTGCGGATGACTTTTTTGACAGGTACGCCAGTCATGCGGGCCACGACATCTGCCAGGTCTTCGCTGCTGACAGTTAACTTTCTGATATCTTGGGTTTTGGCACGTTTGGCTTTCAGTTCCTCCTGAATTTGCGAGGCCCGCGTCTTGGCCCGGGCCGCCCTTTCGTAGTCTTCGGCTTCGACGGCCTCTTCTATCTGGGTGTTGACCAACTTCAGCTCTTTCTGCAGAGTCCGGACTTCGGGGCTGGTCTTGCCCTTGTCGACGCGCAGATGAGCGGCTGTTTCGTCGATCAGGTCAATCGCTTTGTCCGGCATGAAGCGGTCGTTGATGTAGCGCTTGGCCAGCGACACGGCATCATCCAGAACCTCGTCGCTAAAAGTTACACCGTGGAAGCTCTCGTAGTGCTTGCGCAGGCCTTTGAGGATGGCCAAGGTCTCGACAGGCGTGGTTTCCGGCACCTGGATCGGCTGGAAGCGGCGCTCCAGGGCGGCGTCTTTCTCGATGTATTTGCTGTATTCGGTGGTAGTGGTGGCACCGATGAGCTGAAGTTTGCCGCGGGCCAGAGCCGGCTTGAGGATGTTGCCGGCGTCCATGGCGCCTTCAGCCGCGCCGGCGCCGACAATCAGGTGCAGCTCATCAATGAAGACGATTGCCCGGCTCTCTTTTTCGAGCTCCGAGATGACCTTTTTGAGGCGCTCTTCGAACTCGCCGCGGTACTTGGTGCCGGCAATCATGCCGGCCAGGTCCAGGATAATAATGCGTTTTTCGAGCAGACTGTCAGGCACGTCTTCGGCGACAATGCGCTGGGCCAGGCCCTCGACTATGGCGGTCTTGCCGACGCCGGGCTCGCCGATTAACACGGGGTTGTTCTTGGTGCGGCGGTTCAGAATGGTAATAAGCCGGCGGATTTGATTGTCACGGCC
>DATKRL010000002.1:0-20060 GCA_035532255.1 Candidatus Dormiibacterota bacterium
CCATGGTAGCGAACGGAACGCACCCACACGCCGTAATACTTCATAAATATAAGTATAAGTTATCTGGCCTCCGCGAAATATAAAAATGATGTTGCCAAAGCCCTTTTAGCCCGCTATACTAGGTCATAACCGTTGTTCGGATAACAATAAGGGGCTGAGTGAAACGACCATGCTAGACGTTTTTATTACTTCGAGAGTTCGCCGTAAAATTATCGTCATTTACGCCAAGTATCCCGATTTCAAGACCCACGTCAGGGGCCTGGCCAAGCTTATTAAAGAAGACGCGGGCAACATCCAGCGCGAACTCAAGCGCCTCGAAAAGGCCGGTTTCCTGACCAGTGAGCGCCAAGGCAACACCAAGGTTTATTCCACCAACAAGCAGTTTCCTATCTTCCGCGAGCTGCAAAGTATAGTGTTGAAGTCACAACGTTCCGCCCAGCAAAAACGCGTCACGGGCTAAACAGAGCACTAAGGTCTTGCAAATTTAACCCCTGTTCTGTACAATATGTAAGTTATGATACAAGTAACCCGTAAAGATTCTAAAGAATCCACCGAGAACCTGCTGCGCCGCTTTAACCGCAAGGTGCAACAGTCTGGCGCTATCGCCGTGGCCAAGCAGAATCAGTTTTTCCAAAAACCGATCAGCAAGGTAGAACGCCGCCGCAAAGCGATTATCCGCCAGGAACGTAAGGCGCTCAAACTCAAGAAGATCAAACTCGGGCTCCGCTAAACAGGAATTTTCCCTAAAATGCTGGAACAAAAAATCGAGCAGGATTTGAAGGCTGCGCTGCTGTCCGGGGACAGCCAGCGGGTGAGCACTTTGCGTGGCCTTAAGTCCACGCTTTTGAACACCAAGATTGCCACCGGTAAGCGCGACAGTGGACTGAGTGACGACGAGGTCCTGACCCAGCTCGCGAAGCAGGCCAAGCAGCGCCAGGAAAGCGCCGACATGTACGTTCAGGGCGGCGATCAGGTCCGGGCCGACAAAGAGCTGGCAGAGAAGGCAATTATCGAAGAATATCTACCAACCCAGCTCAGCGAGGCCGAGATTAGCAAATTAATCGACGACGTTATCGCCGAGAGCGGCCTGAGCGCCGGCCCGCAGGCTATGGGCCAAGTGATCGGCCAGGTCAAGCAAAAGGCCGGCGCTGCCGCCGATGGCGCCGTGATAGCACGCTTAGCTAAGGAGAAATTGCAATGATTCTACTAATGGGCATCGCCGGTTCAGGCAAGGGCACCCAGGGCAAAATGCTGGCCGATGCCCGCGGTTTCCACCTGATATCCATGGGCGAAGTGCTGCGCATGTACGTCACCGGTGAGCAGCGTGAACGCATGCTGGCCGGCGAACTGCTACCCGACGACGAGATTATTAAAATCGTTGACAAGGTCCTGACATCAGTATTGAACGGCTCCGAGGTTTTAATGGATGGTTTTCCGCGAACCATTCCGCAAGCGCAGTGGCTGCTCGAACAGGTCAAAGCCGGCCGTTTCAAGCTCGACGCGGCTTTTCACCTGGTAGCTTCGCGCGAAGCCGTCAAAAAACGCCTGCTCAGCCGGGCTCGGATCGACGACATTGATGCCGCTATCGAAGAGCGTTTCAACGAATACGAGCGTTCGACGGCTCCTTTGCTCAAGTGGCTGTCGGATAACGGGGTTGACGTCATTGACGTTGACGCCGAACGCTCGGTCGAAGCCGTCAACGACGACATCGTCAAATATCTAGATAATCCGGAGTAAAATATGACTCGCGTCAAAACCGCCAAAGAAATCGCGGCCATGCGGGAAAGCGGCCGAATGCTGGCGACCGTCTTGGCACTGCTCAAATCCAAGGTGGCGCCCGGCCAATCGACCAAAGAGCTGGCCGATATGGCGGCCCGGGAGCTGCAAAAACTTGGCGGCCAGGCCGCCTTCCTGGGCTATCAAGGCTTCCCGGACGTTATCTGTATTTCATTGAATGACGAAGTCGTGCACGGCATCCCGAACGCCAAACGGATTATCGCCGATGGCGACATCGTCAGCCTGGATTTCGGCGTTACTTATAAAGGTATGATTACCGACGCCGCTATCAGCCTGATAGCTGGTCGGCCCAAAACGCGCGGACACATAGACTTGATCAAAAATACCGCCACGGCCTTGCAAGTCGGTATCGACACTTTGCACGACCAGGTGCGCACCGGCGACATCGGTTCGGCCATCGAAAACTATCTTAAAAAGTATCGCTATGGCATTGTCCGCGACCTGGTTGGCCACGGCGTCGGCCACGATGTACACGAAGACCCGAACATTCCCAACTACGGCCGCGCCGGCAGCGGCCCCTGGCTCAGCCAAGGCATGACTATCGCTATCGAACCGATGGTAACGCTCGGCACTGACCGGGTTTACATCGAAGATGACGGCTGGACCGTCCGGACGGCCGACAAATCCTGGAGCGCCCACTTCGAACACACCGTCCTCATCACTGCCACAGGCGCCGAAATCTTGACAGAGGTTTAACCTTTCATAATTTGCTCTAATTAAAACAATAGCGGTATACTACTCTCCGGATGAATTCAAACCAAGATTTCTTCGTAGGCATCGATGTTGGCACCAGCGCGGTGCGCTGTGTGGTCGGCATGTTTGACCCCAATGGCAGCAACCTGCCATCGATCATCGGCCACGGCCAGGCGCCCAACCAGGGTATGCGCCGCGGCGCCGTGGTCCACGTTGACGAAGTCGCTGACGCCATCGTCCATGCCGTCACCGAGGCCGAACGCATCTCGGGCATGTCCATCAAGCGCGCTACCGTCAATGTCAACGGCGCCCACGTCGGCGGGCTCAATTCCGAAGGCGTTATCGCCATCAGCGCCGCCAACCGCGAAATTACTCACGAAGACCGTTTAAGGGTCGAAGAAGCTGCCACCATCGTTAGCTTGCCGGCCAACCGCGAAATCGTCCAATTCTTTGCTAAAAGTTACAGTCTCGACGGCCAGCGCAACATCAAGGACCCCGTCGGTATGCACGGCGTCCGCCTAGAGGTCGACGCCCACATCGTGACCGCCGCTTCGCCCAACCTGCGCAACCTCGATATGGCGCTCGAAAAAGCCGAAATCACACCCACGCACCATACCGTCAGTGGCCTGGCGGCCGCTGAGGCCGTGCTGACGCGCCAGCAAAAGGAGGCGGGAACAGCCCTGATCGACATCGGTGCCGGCACCACCAACCTAATCGTTTTCGAGGATGGGGAAGTGCAGTACGTCGCCATCCTGCCCCTCGGCGGCCAGCACATCACTAACGACCTGGCCATCGGCCTCCGCACCGACCTGGACATCGCCGAAGCCGTCAAACTGGAGCACGCCAATCTCAAGCACGACGTCAAAAAAACTACCGCGACCGTCAAAATCGGCAGCAAAAGCCACAGCTTCGAGTTCGAAGACATCGCCATGATCGTCGAAGCCCGCGTCGAAGAATTGCTGGAATACGTCGATAAGGAACTCCAGAAGATTAAACGCTCGCGCAAACTGCCTGGCGGCATCGTCATCACCGGCGGCACCTCCAAGCTGCCCGGTATCGAAGAACTGGCCCGCGAAAAACTCCAGTTACCGGCCCGTATCGGCAAATTGCGGGGCATCGGCGGCCTGGCCGACACTGTCGAAGACCAGGCTTTTGTCACCGTCGTCGGCTTGATGATGCTCGATATGCTACTCTTGCCCTCGCTGCCGCCCGGCGCCGGCAACACGACCGCCCAACAGGCCCGTTCTCTCCTTGACGGCATGTTCCACCGCTTCAAACGCTAGATTAGTGCTTTTTCTCACTGAAAAAACAGAGGTTTCACATCTTAAAATCAGGCTATACTCAAATTTGAGTACTTAAATACTCAAATTTGAGTATAGGTTCAAAACGATCATTGAAAACCGCGACCGGGCGAATACAAAATTCCCAAAAAGCTACCCGGCTGCGAAGTCGCCTAAAACGGCCGTATAAATTTGTTGAACTTAAGGTGGGGCTGGAGTATACTACAAGCATTAAATTTAGATTTCTACCGGGGGAGTTATGCCACAAGTCGTTGAGCCAGCCATCGAGACATTCGCGCAAATCAAGGTAATCGGGGTCGGCGGCGCCGGCGGCGCGGCCATCAATCGCATGGTCGAGGCCGGCATAGAGAATGTCGAATTCATCGCTGTTAACACCGACGCCCAGGCGCTACACCATTCTAAAGCCCACAAGAAAATCCACATCGGCAAAGACACCACCAAAGGCCTTGGCGCCGGCGCCGACCCGGTGCTTGGCGAAAAAGCCGCCGAGGAATCACGTGATGATATCCGCAAAGCCCTAGAGGGCGCCGACATGGTCTTTGTCACCATCGGCGCCGGTGGCGGCACCGGCAGCGGCGGCGGCCACGTGGTGGCCGAAGTCGCCAGCGAGCTGGACTCGTTGGTGGTCGGTTTCGCGACCAAGCCGTTCGCTTTCGAGGGCGAAAAACGCCGCAAAAACGCCGAAATCGCTATCGACAAGCTGCGCTCAGCCGTCGACACGCTGATTATTATTCCCAACGACCGCTTACTGCAGACCATCGACCGCGACACGCCGCTGACCGAAGCCTTCAAGGTGGCCGACGACGTTTTGCGCCAGGGCGTGCAGGGCATTTCCGACCTGATTACCGTCCACGGCCTGATTAACCTCGACTTCGCTGACGTCAAAGCCGTTATGAGCAAAGCCGGTTCGGCATTGATGGGCATCGGCCGCGCTAGCGGCGAAAACCGCGCCGTCAGCGCCGCCCAACAGGCCATTGAGTCACCGTTACTGGAAGTTTCCATCGACGGCGCCCGCGGCATCCTGTTTAACGTCATCGGCGGCAAAGACCTGGCCATGCATGAGATCAACGCCGCGGCCGAGGCCATCACTACCGCTGCTGACCCCGACGCCAACATCATATTCGGTGCCACCATCAATCCCGATCTGGACGGCGAGGTTATCATTACCGTGGTAGCCACCGGTTTTGACGCTTCTTACTTCGCTAAGAGGGAAAAACCAGCCGCTGGCCGCCAACTGATCTCGGAAAAGACCGAGCTGGACGTCAGCACTCCGGCTTCAGCCAAACAAGAAGAAAAGACTCTCTCCGAAATCGACATGAACCTCGACGAACAGGCTGAGCATGACTTCACCAGCGAGACTCCCATACCCAATATCTGGTCAATTCACGACGAAGAAGAGGAAGCCGCGGAAAAGCCGGAAGAGGAAGACTCCGAAGCTAACCGCGACGAAGATGGCACGGTTGTCACCGGCAGCCTCGAAGACGAGCTCGAAAAGCCCTCATTCCTACGCCGCCTGAGCCGCCGCCGCAAAGCCCAGCCATCAGACGATGATGAAGACGCCAGCGATGATGAGCCTAGCGAAGATTCTACCGAAGACGACCAAGACAAAGGTGATGCCAAAGACGAAAACGGTAAAAACGACAAGAACGACAAAAGCGACGACGAAAAAGACGACGACAAGTCGGAATAAAAATACAGAGCCCTCGTTTAAACCCCTGTTTTCAGGCCAAGCACGTATTAAATAATACAGCGTTAACTTGCTTGCAAAGCACTATGGATGGGGGTATATTAGGGGCACACAGCACTATATGTAGAGAAAAATAACATATAGCCAAGGTAAATGCTGAGCACATTTAATGGTAAGGAGGCTTAATGAAATGCACCCAATGCCCCAGCGATGACATCAAAGTCATTGAATCGCGGGACGTGGCAGAGGGCCAGGCCATTCGCCGCCGCCGCATGTGCAGCAGTTGCGGGCACCGTTTCACGACTTATGAGCGTCTGGAACGCCCACAGCTCATCGTTATTAAGAACGATGGCAAACGCGAACTGTTCAACCGATCCAAGCTCCTGGCCGGACTGTACCGGGCCTGCGAAAAGACAGCCGTGACTAGTCTGGAGCTCGAGAAGCTTGTAGATTCGATCGAACAAGAGCTTTATGCTTGTGGCGATCAAGAAGTACGCTCCACGCGTATCGGCGAACTGGTGATGGACCAATTGGCGCGGCTCAACGAAGTAGCCTACGTGCGTTTTGCCAGCGTCTACCGGCGCTTTAAGGATATAGCCAGCTTCGAGGAAGAGCTATCTTTAGTAAAACAAGGCAAACACATCGCGGCCTAAAACTCTAAAACCAAACAAAAATAATAAAACCATAAGTAATGAGGGATAAACCACTATGGCACAGACAACCAGCTTGGGAGTGGTAAGGCTTTTTACCCCCCCAAAAAGCAAGGCATACGATCAACTTCAATGGACGAAGCGGGATTCTATTATCAAAAATCCGATGACCGATACGCCGGTATTCGAGCAAAAAGACGTCGAATTTCCGGAGGGCTGGTCGCTTAACGCCATCAATATTGTGGCTCAGAAGTACTTTACCGGCACGCCCGGTTCCAAGGATAGGGAAGGCTCGCTCAAGCATCTGATTGACAGGGTAATCGACACAGTTACGCGTCAGGGGATCCAAGAGGGTTATTTCACCGGCGAATCCGAGGCCGAAGATTTTCGCGAGGAGCTCAAGTACATCTTGGCCACCCAGCGCGCGGCTTTTAACAGCCCGGTTTGGTTCAACATCGGTGCTCCCGAACGGGCCCAACAGGCTAGTGCCTGTTTCATTCTCGGTATCGAGGATACCATGCCAGCTATCCTTAACTGGTATGTCGAAGAAGGCATGATCTTTAAGGGCGGCAGCGGTTCGGGCATCAACATCAGCCCGATCCGTTCCAGCCTGGAACGTCTGGGCAAGAGCGCCGGCACGGCCAGCGGCCCCTTGAGCTTTATGCGCGGCGCCGACGCCAGCGCCGGAGCCATCAAGAGCGGCGGCAAGACTCGCCGAGCCGCCAAGATGGTCATTCTCAATGTAGACCACCCCGATGTCGAAGAATTCATCTGGAGCAAGGCCATTGAGGAACGCAAGGCCCGCGACCTGCAGACACTAGGCTGGGATATGAGCCTCAACGGCAAAGACAGTTTCAGCGTGCAGTACCAGAACGCCAACATCTCGGTGCGCGTGACCGATGACTTCATGCAGGCCGTCCAGGATGACGCCGATTGGGATCTCAAGGCCGTCACCAATAGTGAGACCGTTAAAACGGTCAAGGCCCGGGAGCTGTTCCGGCAGTTTGCTGAGGCCGCCTGGGAGTGCGCCGACCCCGGTATGCAGTTTGATACTACGGTCAACCGTTGGCACACCTGCCCGAACGCCGGCCGCATTAACGGCTCCAACCCCTGCAGCGAATACATGCACCTGGACAATTCGGCCTGTAACCTGGCCAGCATCAACTTGCTTAAATATCTGCGTGAAGATAATACTTTCGCGATTAACGAGTTCAGGCACACCGTGGAGCTGCTGTTCACCGCCCAGGAAATCCTGGTCGGCTACAGTGAATATCCGACTAAATCCATCACCAAGAACGCCCGCGCTTACCGCGAGCTGGGCCTTGGTTACGCCAACCTGGGGGCTCTCTTGATGGCCCTGGGCCTGCCTTACGACTCCGACGAGGGTCGGGCTATCGCAGCTTCCATCACGGCCCTGATGACTGGCCACGCCTATGCTACCAGCGCCAGGATCGCCAAGCGCGTCGGACCGTTCAGCGGTTTCGCCAAAGACCGCGAGGGTATGCTCAATGTTTTGCGTATGCACCGGGCCGAAGTTTCCAAGATTGACGCCGGCCAGGTTCCCGAAGAACTGCTCAGCGCCGCCACCAGCGCCTGGGACGAAGCCGTAGAACTGAGTGAACTTTATGGCGTCCGCAACAGCCAGGCCTCGGTACTGGCTCCGACCGGCACCATCGGCCTGATGATGGACTGTGATACCACAGGTATCGAGCCCGACCTCGGCCTGGTCAAGGTCAAAAAACTGGTTGGCGGCGGCAACATGCACATCGTCAACCAGACCGTGCCGCGGGCGCTCAAAATTCTCGGCTACACCAAGCCGCAGGCTGACGCCATCATCGCCTACATCGACGAAGAAAAAACCATTCTCGGTGCGCCGTACCTCAAAAAAGAGCATGAGGCCGTGTTCGCTTGTTCGATGGGTGACAATTCCATCCACTACCTCGGTCACGTCAAGATGATGGCTGCTGTCCAGCCATTCCTGTCCGGTGCCATCAGCAAGACTGTCAACATGCCCGAGGAGGCCACCGTCGAAGACATAGAGCAAATCCACATTGACGCCTGGAAGATGGGCCTTAAGGCTGTCGCTATCTACCGCGACAACTGTAAGGTCGCCCAACCGCTATCCATGGCCAAGAAGGCGGGTTCCGAAGCCGCGGCTCCGGTGGCTGCCCAACCGGCTATTGCCGCCCAAGCCGCTGTCGATAATTTCGTCGTCAGGGGCGCCATTCGCCGCGAGCTACCCAAGCACCGCAACGCCCGCACCTTTTCTTTCAAGGTGGCTGGCGTCAAGGGTTACGTGACCGTCGGCGAGTTCGAAGACGGCACGCCCGGCGAAGTCTTCATGAAGATTGCCAAACAGGGGTCAACCCTGGCCGGAATAATGGACTCACTGGCCGTCTCAGTCAGCTACGGCCTGCAGTACGGCGTGCCGCTCAAGAGTTATGTCCATGGTCTGACCAACATGTCATTCGCCCCGGCCGGCATCACCGACGATCCGGAGATTCGCACGGCTGCCAGCCTGGTGGACTACATTTTCCGCCGTCTGGCACTGAGCTACCTCAGTTTTGACGACCGGCTGGAACTCGGTATGGCCGACATCAACGACATGCCCGAACTGCAAACCGACCTCCTGGAAGCATCCGCTGAAGAGATCGCCGATACTGCCGCTGAACCGGTCCAACCCGAAGAAGGGCCGATCCGCCAAGCCAAACCTGGCGAGGCCACACCAGCGGTTAACGAGGCGCCCAGCGTGCCTACCGCAGATGCCAAGATGACCGTCGGCGACTCAACCGCGCCGCTGTGTTACAACTGTGGCAACCAGACCCAACGGTCAGGTAGCTGCTATGTTTGCACTGCCTGCGGCTCCACCACGGGTTGTAGCTAAGCCATATACTTACAGACCGATTGCATCCTGAACTGCTCGTTGTTCAATCCTTTTGATGATACTAATGCCTGCTAAGTAAGCCTTAATGCTAGCCTCTAGCACATCGTTGCCTTTGGCGCAGGCTTTTATAGGCCGCCCATTTGATTGAGCCATATCTACAAAAATTTCTGCCCCTGCATCTGACCCTTCTCTCAAAGCGTCTCCATGCCAGTCTTTGATTTGTGTTTCAAATCCCAGAGATCTGTTAATGGCCTGAACAGCGCGATGAATTTGGTCTTTACCTGTAGCTGCGAATCTTAAGTATCTTTCTTTGCCGTCTACCAGAAGGACAATTTCGAAGACAGGATCACTAAAGTCGAAACCTGCTACCCCGATATCAATAGAGCCCAAAGCTACCGGGTCTTCTATAGTTTGACCTTTGTATTCTGCGGCGATTCTTTCTATATCAGTATCGGCCAGATTGCGGCCTTCTTTCGTAGCTAAGTCCTTGACTTGGGTGGTGACGGCATTCAACTCATCTCCTTCTAAACGAATTCCGATATTTTCCAGACGTGCGCTTACACCGACCCGGCCCGAGAGGGGTCCCAAGACAATCTGACCAGGCTCCTGGCCATAAACTGCAGCATCAAGCGCTTCGAAGCTTCGCGGATTACCGACTACGTCGTGCTGGTGAATGCCTTCCACGTGTGCGAAAGCCGTCGGGCTGGTGAAGGGCAGGTTACTTGGCGCGGGTTTACCAGACAGCTTGGCCACCATACGGCTGGTTTCCACCAGGCGCCGTGAATCGACTCCAGTGTATGCGCCCGAGGGTAGAGGATTGCCGCCCTCACGTATATTGCCCACGATGCTCGCCAGGTCAGCATTGCCCAGGCGTGGCCCCAGTCCGTTCACGGCTACTTCTGCCTGTCTGGCACCGGCGCCTATGGCTTCCATGTTGGAAGCGGTGCTAAGGCCACGATCGCCGTGCGTATGTGCCGAGAAGACGACGTTAGGATGGCTGGGCTGTATGCCTTGCATAACAGCGGCGATGAGGCGACCGTATTGCCTATATGTCATGTAGCCGGTTGTGTCTGGAATGTTGATAACGGTAGCACCATTCTCGACGGCTATTCGGCAAACTTCCATGACCAGTTCAAAATCAGACCTGCTGGCGTCCATGGGCGAGAATTCCACATCGTCGCAGAAAGACTTAGCGCGGGCTACCTCTGACGCAGTCAGTTCCTTGACTTTCTCTGGCGTCAGTCTTTGTTCCTTCATCTGTACGTCCGAAGTAGAGATAAAAGTATGCAGCCTGACACCGCCGCTATTATCTTTAGCGGGCTCAACGCCGGCCCAACCGTTCTCTATGTCGGCTGGCCGCAAACGGCACAGGGCGGCCACTTTTGCGCTGTCAACAGCCACTGCTACCGCTTGAACCACCTCAAGTTCGTGGTTAGTTGTAGCTTCTCCCGATGCAGGAAACCCGGCCTCGATTATGTCTACACCTATGCTCTCCAGTTGCTGGGACATCATAACCCTGTCCTCAAGGCTCATACTGACGTCGACGGTCTGCAAGCCATCACGTCCAGTCGTGTCGTAAATATCTATCTTATTAGGGTCTCTCACTATTTCTGACATTTGGTTTGGCTCCTCTCAAAATTAAAAAATCAGGCTTCGGTTGAAGCCTGATTGGTTGGGGCTGCGCTGGAGACGATGGACGTCTAGGCTTCAACCATGGTGAAGCACAGCCCTTGAAGGCCGAGGAGGAGCTGCAACTGCTTCATTATGGTCAAAGTCATAATCGTTCGAGTATACCACGTGCTCCGGCTTTGTCAACGGCGCGAGGTTTACAAGGGTGGGGCATATGCTAAACTGGGGGTACCATGAAAGTGCTTATCTTATACCGGCCGAATTCGGAACATGGCAGGCTGATCGAGGAATTTATTCATGAATACCAGAGCCGCCACCAATCCGATCACCTGGAGGTTCTGAGTATCGACACGCGCGAGGGCAGCGCCACGGCCACGCTTTATGATGTTATGCAGTACCCGGCTATCCTGGTGTTGCAGGCCGATGGCTTTGTCCAAAAAGTCTGGCAGGGCGACAGCTTGCCGATGATGGACGAAGTCGCCTCCTACGCCCGCGCCTGATACTTATGCCCGTGCCAGAGGTATGCTATAGTACAACAGATGAGCGACAGATCTAAAAAACACTTTCTAGCTGAAATTGAAGAGAAGCTGTTGAAGCAGTGGGAGGCCGACAAAACCTTTGAGCAAAGCCTCAAGGCACGCGAGGGCGCCCCGGTCTTCAGCTTCTATGACGGGCCGCCGTTCGCCAACGGCACGCCGCACTACGGCCACCTCTTGCAAACCACCATCAAGGACACGGTCACCAGATACAAAACCATGCGCGGCTACTACGTGCCGCGGCGCATTGGTTGGGACACGCACGGCCTGCCGGTAGAATACGCCGTCGAAAAAGAACACGGTTTTCGTGGCAAGCAGGATATCGTAGAGTACGGCATCGACAAGTTCAACGCCGAATGCCGCGATTCGGTTTTCAAGTATAAAGACCTCTGGGAAACTATGTTCCAGCGGGTTGGCCGCTGGGCCGATTATTCCAAAACTTACGCCACGCTGGATGAGAGCTATATTGAAAGCGTCTGGTGGGTGTTCAAAACTGTTTACGACAAAGGGCTGGTCTATAAGGATTTCCGCAGCGCCCCATACTGTCCGCGCTGCGCCACGCCGCTCAGCAACTTCGAGCTCAATCAGGGTTATCAAGACGACGTGTCCGACCCCAGCCTGTTCGTGAAGTTCAAGCTAACGGATGAAGATGCCTATCTTCTGGGCTGGACGACCACACCCTGGAGCTTGCCTGGCAACGCTGCCATCGCCGTTAAACCGGACGCTCAATATGTTTACGTTCAGGTCGAAGACGACGAGGGCCGGCCCGAAACCTTGGTGGTGGCTCGTGACCGGCTGGAGGCGCTGAACGTCGAGACTTATCATATCGTTAAAGAACTGGCCGGAACCGAGCTGGTGGGGCGGTCGTATGAGCCTTTGTTCAGGCTTGGCAATCTCGACCAGTACGACAACCGTAGTAATCTTTACAAGGTTTGGCCGGCCGAATTCGTCAGCATTGAGGACGGTTCCGGCGTGTTGCACGTGGCGCCTGCCTTCGGTGAGGACGACCTGGGTCTAGGTAAAGAAAACAACATTCCGGTTATTCTGAGCGTTGACGACAACGGCAAGGTTAAGACGGACATGGACCTGCCGGAGAGTTTCGCCGGCAAATTTTTCAAGTCAGCCGATGAACACATTATTGCCCACCTGACACATGAGAATAAGGTATACGCCGCCGAGACCATCAAGCATACTTATCCGTTCTGCTGGCGCTGCGACACGCCGCTTTTGTACTACGCCACTGATTCCTGGCTGGTCCGCGTAACAGATGTCAAGGACGGGCTTATCAAGAATAACCAGGCTATCAAGTGGGTACCGGGGCACATCCAGGATGGCCGGTTCGGCAACTGGCTGGAGAACGCCCGCGACTGGGCCATCAGCCGCAATCGTTTCTGGGGCGCGCCGCTGCCGATCTGGGTAACCGACGACGGGGAAGTGACCGTCATTGGCAGCGTCGAAGAACTCAAAAAGCGGGCGGTCGACCCGTCCAAGGTGGGTGACTTACACCGGCCCTATGTCGACGACATAGAAATAAAGACTGATTCCGGCAAGACCGCCCGCCGCATTCCCGAAGTCTTTGACTGCTGGTTCGAGAGCGGCGCCATGCCATATGCTCAGGACCATTACCCGTTTGAAAACAAACGGGAATGGGATAAACATTTTCCGGCCGACTTCATCGCCGAAGCCATTGACCAGACGCGCGGCTGGTTTTACACCTTGCACGTGCTGGCCACGGCGCTGTTCGACAAGCCGGCCTTCCAAAATGTCATCTGTAGTGGCTGGATCGTGGCCGCCGACGGCGAAAAGCTGTCCAAGCGCCGCAAGAATTACGCCCCGATGGACGAGATCTTTGACCTCTACGGTGTCGACTCGCTCAGATTCTTCCTGGCTGGCAGCCCGCTGGTCAACGGTGAGGATACGCGCTTCAGGACAGACTACTTGCAGGACGTCCAGCGCAAGATTTTCATGACCCTCAACAACATTTTCAGCTTCTATAAGCTCTATGCCGATGTCGACGGCTACAAGCCCTCAGAACCGCTCGTAGAGCCTCAGAGCGACAATATTTTGGACCGCTGGATGCTGTCGCGACTTAACGAAACAGTCGCCGCCGTCACCAAAGCCATGGACGAATATCGCCTGGACCGCGCCACCCGGCCCATCCAGGACCTGTTGGACGATGCTTCCAACTGGTACGTCCGCCGTTCCCGCCGCCGCTTTTGGAAGAGCGAGGATGACAGCGACAAGCGCCAGGCTTATGCCACGTTACACTACACCTTACTAAGACTCTGCCAGCTGCTGGCGCCGTTCTCGCCATTCCTGCCGGACTACCTCTGGCAACAGCTAGTGCGGGGAACGGACCTGCCTAAGTCCGTCCACCTCAGCGACTGGCCCGAACCCGGCAAGCCCGACAAAGACCTGATCGACGGAATGGCCAAAGCCCGAGTATTTATCGCCGACGGCTTGGCTAAGCGCGCCGAAGCCAAGATTAAGGTCCGCCAGCCCCTGCAATCAGTCAGCGTGCCGGAATTGCCGGAAACCTACCGCGACATCATTGCCGAAGAACTCAACGTCAAAGAAGTTGTCTGGGGCAAGAAAGACTCTGTTGTCCTCGACACCAAACTTACTGACGAACTTAAGCGGGAAGGGCTGATGCGCGAAGTCGTCCGCCACGTCCAGCAGGCTCGCAAGCAAGCCGGTCTGGAAGTCGACGACCGCATCAACCTGCGGCTGGAGACCAAGGACAAAGACCTGCTGACTGTTCTAGCCGACAACGAGCTCACTTCTGTCATCAAGCACGAGACCCTGACCAAAACGCTGCTCGGAGCCGGCGTAGGGACTGCGGCAGAAAATAAAGGCTTCAGCACCACCGTCAAGATTGACGGCGCCGAACTGGCAATCACTCTCGCCAAACTTTAGCCGGCCGGTGTTCGATTCTCCGGTTTATGCTTGGGGCAATCTAGGTACTCAAATCTGGGTTAGGGGGCAACGGCACAGGACAAAAGAGTGCCAGCAAGTGCGTTGGAGGCTTTACAGGGGCGGGGAATTTTGGTATGCTCTCTTGGTATCTTTATGAAAAAAGCAGTTATTCAGACCGGCGGCAAACAGTATCTCGTCAGTGAAGGCGAGACAATTAAAGTTGAGCTGCTCAAAAACGTCGCCAAGACGGCTGATTTCGAGGCGCTGTTGCTCATTGACGGCGACACTGTCCAAATCGGTACACCGACCGTTGATAAGGCTAAGGTTACTGCTGAGGTAGTAGAGGCCGATATCCAGGCTGACAAGGTAACCGCCATCCGTTATAAGGCTAAGAAGCGGGTCCACAAAGTTCGTGGCCATCGCCAGCACCAAACCATCCTCAAGATTACTAAAATCGTTTAGCGACTCACTCGCATCGCTGTGGAAAACTTTTTAATGAGTTTGCTGGCCGTTATAACAAAAACTACAATTATCATAAGCGTTTCAGGTAAAAGAAGTGATTTACCGCAGTAGTTTATAGGTTGCTAATTACTATCGTTAATTTATTAACAACAAAAAAGGGCTTAAAAAATAGCTAAAAGACATACCAAAAACGTGCATTAAATTTATTCAAAAAGTCCTTGCGGGCATGCGCCCGGGTAAGACATACTGAATGCATGGATTAGTGCTTCTCGCGAGTGCTGATCCTAAAACCAACAAACATTGGTTCAAACAAACAGCCAAACGGATCTCGCGCGGTCGCTCAAAGGCCGCGCGAAGTTCCGAAAAATTTCCGTCGTTCATGATAAAAACTCGTTCGCATACTACTATTAGTCATCGGTGGTGGTACATTGCCGTTGCTGTCGCGCTGTTATTAGTTGGCCTGACCTATGGTGCCGGAGTTTTCGATAAGCTGAAAAGCGGGGGTTTCAACGACCCTAACGCCGCTTCGACTATAGAAATGACCCGGTCGGCCGCGGACTTTCCGGACGCCAGTCCCTCGCTGATAGTCTTATTGACCGATTCCCGCTACAAAGTTAATAGTCCGCAATACATGCTGGAAGCCAAGCAAGTGTTGGCCCAAGTGAAAGCCAACCCTGGCGTGCACGGTATCGTGAGCTTTTATAACACCGGCCAGGCCGGCCTGGTCTCACGGGACGGACACCAGACTTACGCTTTGGTGACACTCTATGGCGATGACGCTAAACAGGCGGCGACCTACCAGCAGTTGCGAGCCGGCCTCAAGTCACCGGCCGGCCTGAACATCAAATTGGGCGGCCTGGCCGCCGGCAACCAACAGACCAGCGACCAGGTCAAGAAAGATCTGGCCACCGCCGAGAAGATATCATTCCCATTCCTGGCGGTCCTGCTGGTTATTATTTTCCGTAGCCTAGTGGCTGCGGCCTTGCCGCTGATTATCGGCAGCCTGGGCATTCTGCTGGCGCTGACTTTGTTGAGGTTGATCGCCACCATGACCGACGTGTCGGTCTTTGCGACCAATATCGTCACTTTGCTTGGCCTGGGCCTGGCGATTGACTACAGCCTGTTCTTTGTCAGCCGTTTTCGCGACGAATTGGCGGCCGGCGCCGACGTTCATGAAGCTTTGCATAACACCCAACGAACGGCCGGCCGGACAATTATGTTCAGCGGCAGCATCGTGTCGCTGAGCTTGCTGAGCCTGCTGGTATTCCCAGAAGTATTCTTGCGCAGCATGGCTTATGGCGGGGCCGCTACCGTCTTTGGCGCCATGCTGACGGCATTGACCGTTTTACCAGCTTGCCTGGCGATTATCGGCCCGCGGGTGAACCGTCTGCGCCTGCCGTTGCCCAGGCTCGGTCACGCTGCCGCCGGCACTTGGTGGAAGCGCTTGGCTACCACGGTGACACGCAACTACATAATTGTGCTGATAGTTACGCTGGCGTTACTGCTGACAGCCGGTTTTCCGTTTACCAAAGCTCAGTTCGGTCCTGAAGACGCGCACGACTTGCCGCCGCATTCCAGCAGCCGCCAGGTTGGCGATGAAATCAAGGCTAACTTTGTCAGTGGCCAGACTGATTCCATCGAGGCACTGGTGACCGGTTCTTCCGACGGGTCGCCGGCTATGGCAGCCAGGGAGGCCGGTGAGCTGCGCGGCTATGCCGCCCAGCTGTCAACAGTACCGGACGTCCGTTCAGTGACGCCTTTGGGTACTCGTGGTAACGAAACGCTACTGCTGATTAATTATGACGTCAACCTGAGCAATAGCCAATCCCAAGCCCTGGTCAAAGCCGTCCGGGCGGTTCCGCCGCCGGCCGGCAACCGCGTCTTAGTCGGCGGCGTAGCCGCCCAGTTGGTAGACCTGCTGGCCAGTCTGCGTTCACACCTTGTCTGGGCTGCCCTGATCATCATATCGGCTACCGTTATTCTGCTAGGCATCATGCTGCGCAGCGTAATCATTCCTTTGACGGCCGTAGTCTTGAGCACCGTCTCTTTGTCGGCCTCGTTCGGCACCATAACCTGGATTTTTCAGGAAGGTCACGGCCAAAAACTGCTCGACTTTACGTCGCCCGGTTTCCTGGGCAGCACGGTACCTATTCTTATCTTCGCGGTGGCCTTCGGCCTAGCGATGGACTATGAAGCTTTCCTGATCAGCCGGATGAGGGAGCACTTCGACGAAACCGGCGACAATACCGCGGCGGTCATTTTTGGCGTTACCAAAACCGGGCGGGTCATCAGCTCGGCCGCGCTGCTATTGGTGGTGGTTATCCTGGCGCTGGCCAATAGTAAGATTATCAGCATCAAAGAAATCGGTATCGGACTGGCCATAGCCGTGGTGGTGGATGTTGTATTTATCCGCAGCCTTCTGGTGCCGGCCACCATGAGACTGTTCGGCAAGGCTAACTGGTGGTCGCCATGACACCGCTTGACCACGTTCCCATCAGTTCTTTCTCCTGGTTCATTGGCGGTGTAGCTTGTTTGCTCATGGGCGTCAAAAGTCTTCAGAGTTATCGCCATTCCCGCGTTGAATTATCAAAGTACATCACTTGGTTTTCTTTTATCGTCGGCGTGGCCCTAGTTTTCTTTTCCGTGCCCTCATTCTTTACCTTGGATCTGCGCACATTGCGACTCCTTGATATGGTTGGCGAAGGCTTTTTCTACGGCAGCATGATAGCCCAAGCGGCCATTGTCTGGTGCCTGATCCTGCGGTCTCGTATCCCAATGTACGTTTTAACCGTGCCGGTAGGGCTGCTAGGCCTGGCTTCCTGGCTTTACGCCATACCGAAGGCTATCATATACTTCTCCGCCAGTAACTTCATAACCTATCTTGACCCCAGATTCTCGACCCTGGTAATCGCCACGTTAATGATATTTCTGTTCGTGCCGGTCGGAATCTACTTCTTGCGGCTAGCTCCGCGTCAGAGCGGCTTCAAAGCGGTTTTAAACTCGGTCATCTTTGGCATGGTATACCTGGGCATAGGCCTGACTAACGGTGGGTTCGAAATTGCCACCGGCCAGGTTATGACGCACACCTCGGTGTTCGGCATAACCCTGTTCTTCATCTTCCTGCTGATTGGCGCCCTCTGGCCGCGCCGTTCCAACCATAAGCCAGCTGTTCAAATACCCGCCGCGGCTACGGCATCCGGGGTGCCCGGGACACCAGTGCCAAGTTCAAGCGCGCCACCGGCCCAGAGCCCCCTACCGCCACCGGTTCGGGCCATGCCGCCAGTTCAAGATCAAGATACGCCAGACACCCCTGATGATCAGGATAATCTTACTGCGCCTCCCGGCCAGGGGTAGTAAGCTTTTGATATGAATCTCAGGCTAAAAAGGGTTTACGAGCCGTATGAGGCCCAGGATGGCCGGCGTATTTTGGTTGACAGGCTGTGGCCCAGAGGACTGACAAAAGAAAGGGCCCACATCGACCTATGGCTCAAAGATATAGCTCCAAGTACCGAGCTGCGCCAGTGGTTTGGCCACGACCCGGCAAAGTGGCCCGAATTCCAAAAACGCTACAAAGCAGAGCTCAAGGCGAACCAGTCCGTCATTAACGAATTAAAAGATGAACTTAAGCAAGGACGGGCAACCTTGGTTTACGGCGCTAAGGACGAGTCGCACAACGACGCCGTAGTTCTTAAATATTTCTTGTCCTAGTATCATAAGGCTAGCTCAATCCGGCTATAACCGTAGGAATGTCCAAGAATGTTATACTGAGACCCGGAGTAGACATGACACAAAAAATCGTCGCCGTAGTTAATCAGAAGGGTGGGGTGGGCAAAACGACCACGGCTATTAACGTGGCCGCTCAGCTGGCCGGCGGCAGCACGCCGGTTCTGCTAGTGGATCTTGATCCGCAGGGGAACGCCACCAGCGGCCTGGGCGTAGCCAAGTCGCAGGCCGCCGCGACGACTTATGAAACTTTAGGAGGCAGGGTGCCTTTGGCCCAGGCGGTCCACGAAACCCATGTCGCACAATTACACGTCCTGCCAGCCAATGCCAACCTGGCTGGCGCCGAGGTCGAACTGGTTGCCCGACCCCGCCGTGAATTTGCCTTAAGTGAGGTTCTGTCGGCGGCCACCTCTTATAAGTACGTCATAATTGACTGTCCGCCGTCGCTGGGATTGTTGACCGTCAACGGTTTAACGGCCGCCGACAGCGTCCTGATTCCTGTCCAGGCCGAATATTACGCTCTCGAAGGGCTGAGTCAATTACTCGACACCATCCAGGCAGTGCGCAGCAGTGTCAATCCGCGGCTACAGCTGCTCGGTATCGTTCTGACTATGTTCGACAAGCGCAATTCTTTAAGCGAACAGGTACTGGGAGAAGTGAAGAATTACTTCGGCGACAGCCTATTCGACAGTATTATTCCGCGCAATGTCCGGCTGGCCGAAGCGCCCAGCTACGGCCGCACGATTTACGAGCACGATCGCTGGAGCAAAGGGGCCCGCTCATATAAAGCTCTGGCCAAAGAAGTTCGTACCCGCCTGGGCTAAACCTGCTTGGCCACGCCATGGCTAACCGAAGAGCTTGATCAGGCGTTCGAGCTCGGTGTCATCGTGAAAGGTGATTTCGAGCTTGCCGCCTTTGGCCGTGCGCCGGATGTGGACCGGGGCTTTGAGTCTTTTGCTAAGGGCCTTGGTGGCCGGGGTTTCGGTTTCGGCGCGGGCGTGGGCCTTATCGACTTGCTTGATGCCGGCTTTAACGCTGGTGACGAAGCGCTCGGCCTGGCGGACGCTCCACCCATGTTGAATAATGGCTTCTAACAGATAGGTTTGGCGTTTGTCATCTCCCTTGAGGGCGAGGATAGCGCGGGCGTGGCCCTCGCTGATCTTGCCAGCCGCCAGAGCTTCGCGGGCCGCTTCCGGCAGGCGGAGCAGGCGGACGGTATTATTGACTGTGGAATTGGCCTTGCCAAGACGCTGAGCGATGGCGTCATAAGACAACGAAAATTGTTCGTGCAGACGTTCGATACTGACGGCCTGCTCCAGTGGGCTGAGGTCGACGCGCTGGACATTCTCGATCAAGGCCACCTCGAGCTGGTCGAGTTCCTGGCGGTCACGAATAATAGCGGGTACGGTTTTCAGGCCGGCCAGCGCCGAGGCGCGCCAGCGACGTTCGCCGGCCACGAGAGTGTACTTGCCGTTTTTGACGGGGGTGACGACCAAAGGTTGGATGATACCGTGGCGTTTGATGGAGGCGGCCAGTTCGGCCAGGGCCTCGTCGTCGAAGTGTTTGCGCGGTTGGTGCGGATTGGGTTGGAGGTCGCCGAGCGGGATTTTTTCGACCCGGTCTTCGGGCGTCAACAGCAGACTTTTGTCGAAATCACTGGAAATCAGGGCCTCGAAACCACGTCCCAACCCTCTTTTTGGTGTTTGGCTCATAGGCTAACTATATCAAAATACTTGGGCGTGGTCGATCGGGAAGACGCGCAGTACCAGCTTGCCGACGATC
>DATKRL010000003.1:0-11258 GCA_035532255.1 Candidatus Dormiibacterota bacterium
TAATCCATTGTACCCTAAAGTCACGCCGGCAGTCTGTCCAAAGATTCACCTAAAGATGTTGCAACAGAGGCGCGAATCGTGTACAATCTAGCTTCATATGCAAAGTGTGATCCAGAAAATCAACGAAAAGTACAAGAAGAAGGCCGTGGTTGACGTCCGCAGCGGTGACACCGTGCGCGTCCACCAAAAAATCCGTGAAGGCAACAAGGAACGCGTCCAGATCTTCCAAGGTTTGGTAATCCGTACTGATAACAGGGGAAGCCACACCAGCCGTATCACCGTCCGGCGCATCAGTAGCGGCGTTGGAGTAGAGAAAAGTTTTCTACTGCACAGCCCGCTGGTCGTCAAAGTCGAGGTCACCAAACGCAGCCGCGTCCGCCGCAACTACCTGAGCTACATGCGTGAGCGCACCGGCAAGTCAGCTCGCATGACCGGCGTGGACTTTGACCGCGAGGCCGTCAATGCCGTCCACGACGAAGCACTAGAAGCCGAAGAAGCCAAACTCCGCGAAGAAGCCGCCAAAGAAGCCACCGCCAAGGCCGAAGCCAAAGCCGCCGAAGAAGCCAAGCTCGAAGCTAAGGCCGCCGCCGTCCTGGCCTCTCACGAACAAGCCGACTCTCCGGCTGCCGAGTCACCGGACAAATCCGAGTAGACACTAGCCTGCTACACTAGAGGAATGGTCGTAGTGGGGATTGACGAAGTGGGCAGGGGCTGCTGGGCAGGGCCTGTAGTGGCTGGCGCTGTTATTCTGGGCAACCCGATTGCGGGCTTGAGGGATTCCAAGCGACTCAGTAAAAAGCAGCGTGAGCAGCTGGCCGCCGAGGTGGAAGTCCAAGCTTTGGCGGTGGGCCTGGGCTGGGTTTCGCCCCAAGAAATCGACGAACTAGGCTTGACACGGGCAGTGGAGCTGGCCATGCGGCGGGCGCTCGAACAAATCGAGGCATTTTATGATGAGGTCATTATTGACGGTCATTTTAACTTCTTAAGTGATGATCCCAGAGCCCGGGCCGTCATCAAGGCCGACGACAGCGTGCCGTCGGTTAGCGCGGCTAGTATCATCGCCAAGGTGGCGCGGGACAAATACATGGCCGGACTTGCCGGGCAATATCCGGACTACGGGTTTGAAAGTCATGTCGGTTATGGCACGGCGTTGCACCACGAGCGGCTCAAGCTACATGGCGTCTGCGAGCTGCACCGGCGCTCCTTCAAGCCCATACAAGCTCTGATACAATGAGCCCATGAGTTCAACCGAGACAGGTCGCAAGGCGGAGAAAGCGGCCGCGCTTTATCTGGAAATGCGCGGTTATAAGATTATCGAGCGCAACTGGCGCCGGCCCCGTTGCGAGATCGACATTATTGCCGAGAAGGACGGTGTCATGCATTTCGTCGAGGTGAAATACCGCTACAACGACGAGCAGGGCGGCGGGCTGGAGGCTATCACGGCCGGCAAGCTCAAGCAAATGCGGCGGGCGGCCTGGATGTGGGTCGAAGAGACAAAATGGCGCGGGGAATATGTGCTGTCAGCCATAGAGCTGGCCGGCCAGGACTTCACCGTGATCAGTTTTATCGAGAATGTTTTTTGAGGTAGGCCTTGAGCTGCTCTTCTTCACGCTGGCGCCACTGTACGCGCGCGGCGATCTCGCTGAAAGCGACCAAGATATTGCGGCGCAGGGCAATATCTTCGGCTTTAGGCTCGAAAAACTTCCGGAATTTAGCCTGCCAGCCCGGGCTGGACAAGGGTCCTGAAGAGTACCAGATGAAGTATTCCATATGTTTGCCGCCCTCGAACAGTTTGAGCAGGTTTTCCCAGTTACCGGTGAACCATTGCCAAATGAGTTCACGAGTATAGGGGTTGCGCATCAGGTAGGCGAACCAGTGGCCGATGTCTTGCTGGCGTATGGCGCCACCTTCGCCCAAGCCCCATTTAATCAGACGCTTGGCGACCGCGGCGTCGCGGGTAGAGCACAAGGCCGAGGCTATGGCTTCGTAGACGTCAGGATTGGGCGTCGATTGGTATTCGTCCATCAACTGGTCGATGTGGCGCGGCTGACCGAAACGGACGGCAGCGCAGGCTACCATGGCCCGCTGATCGGCCGGTAATTTTTCGACGCTGCCAGCTTTGTCGAATAATTCCAAGGCTTGCTGTAAGGCTGCCGGGTTCTCGCCAGCAATGCTAAGGGCTAGGGCGGTCGAGCGCAAATGTTTAGTATTGGGATCGTCGCTTGTCTTGTCATTCCAGCCCAGTTTTTCATACCAATGACTGGCCAGTGTACGCTGATAGACCCGCAGGTGTTTCTCGCTAGCTTTGTCGCCGTCAGTCAGGGTTTGGGCTTGGCCGATCACCCGGACGAACATTGACCAGACGGCGTCACGCGGCTCACTGGAGCAGTGGCTGACCAACTGGAGCATATCGGTAAGGGCATAATCTCCGGCCCGGGCCAGCAGCAACATATCGTTTAAGACATTGATACGGCCTAATGTATCAAGTGAGCGGTCGATGACTTTGGCCTGTAAATCGCGGCGGGCTGTCTTATCATCATAGCTCACGATAAAATGCCCGTTGCCGTGCGGATTAAAGACCGGCATCGCGGCGTCAGCATAGGCAATTTCCAGGGACCGGCCGGTCATTATGACTGGCTGCAGTGGTTTGTCTGACAGCAAGGGGATTGGCCAGAGCGAGTCCTTGTCTTCGCCATCCAGCAAAAAGCGCTGCTGGGACAATATAAGCTTATCGGTTCCGCGAGCTACGCTGAGCTTCGGCGTACCGGATTGCTCGATCCAGGGCGTCATCAGCTGACCGATATCTTTTTTGCTGGCCAGACTAAACTCTTTCCAGAGGTCGCCCCTAGTAGTGTTGCCCAGGGCATGCTTTTGGAAATAATTCTTCAATCCCTTGCGGAACGCCTCTTCGCCAATGTAATCGTAGAGCATGTTCAGTAGCCGGGCGCCTTTGGCATAAACTATGGCCGGGTCAAACAGCGTGCTGATTTCATCGGGATGTTTGACAGTAACACCTACCGGTTGGACGTCTTTGTAAATGTCGCGGTGCGAACAGCTGAGCACTCGGCTGGTGGCGAAATCTTCCCACTGATGCCAGTCGGGATGCAGGCGGTCCGGCGCGATATTTTCCATAATGGAAGCGAAGCTCTCGTTGAGCCAGAGATCGTCCCACCAACGCATTGTCACCAAATTACCAAACCACTGGTGGGAGAGCTCGTGGGCGATGACCAACGTAGTTAGCTGTTCGCCTGATAGCGAGCGGTTCTTGGGGTCGGCCAGCAAGCCCACCTCCCGGTAGGTGATAAGCCCCCAGTTTTCCATGGCCAGGCTATCGAAATCAGGCAAAGCCACCTGGTCAAGTTTGGGCAGCGGAAAAGGCGTGTCGAAATAATCGACAAAAAATTCCAGAATTTTAATGGCTTCCGAGTTGGCGTACTCGAGATGCTCTTTTGGCTGGGCGACGGTCGCCCAACTGCGCACCAGCGCGCCATCTTTGGTCTTGCCCGTCACACCGTGCAGCTCGCCGTAAACAAAGGCCAGCAGATAGACGGACATCCTGGGCGATGTCTCAAACGTCGTCACCTGCAGCTTATTTTTGGTGGTCTGGGTTTTGACAGGTGTGTTGGCTAAAACCGTCTCGCCGGCTGGCGTCGTTAACGACAGGTCGAAAGTCGCTTTGGCCTCGGGCTCGTCAACGCACGGAAAAGCTTCGCGGGCGTGGTGGCTCTCGAATTGCGTGGCGATAAGCTTCTTTTCCTGACCGCCATGTTTGAAAAAGCAGGGGTAAATCCCATGCATCGGCCGAGTGATATGGCCTTCAAAATTCATCGCAACCGTGTACTCGCCAGGATAAACCATTTCCGCGGCGTGCAGGCGCACCTCGTCGAAGCTGTCCTGGTTGTTGACGCGGCTGACCTCGAGCGGCTGGTCGCCATTCTTATCATGCTTGACGATCTTGGCTGAAGTAATTTTCAGGCCCTTTTGATGGAAGGTCAGCCGCTGAGCCGGGCGCCCGACCTTGCGGCCGCGTATCGTCACCGTGCCGCTGAACGTCATGGCCTCCCTGTCAGGAACCAGACTTAATTCATAATGCTCCGGCTGGAACTGCTCGAACAGCCGCGTAACTCGTTTTGACATATGCTCCAGTTTAGCATGCCCGAAACGTTGACTGGAGTCGCGCGATGGCCTATACTTATAAACATGTCCGGCCGAAGTGGTCGGATTTTTTCATGTAGAGACCGCATAATTTGGACATAAAAGGAAGGAACAACAATATGGACTTAGATATGAAACAACTGGCCGTCGCCATAAGGGCGATCGCCGAAGAAAAAAACCTGCCGGAAGACACTGTCAAAGAAGTCGTCGAGCAGGCCTTGGCGGCCGCTTACCGGCGCGACTATGGCGACCGCGAGCAGGAAATCCGCGTCACCATGAACCTTAACACCGGTGACGTTGACGTTTACGTGACCAAAGAAATCGTCGAAAAAGTCGATAACCCGGCCTTTGAGATGAGTCTTAGCGAGGCCCAGACGCGCCGCAAGAACGCCCAAGTCGGCGAGACTATCGAGATCCACGAAAAGGCCGAGGCTTTCGGCCGCGTGGCCGCCCAAACGGCCAAGCAGGTCATCTTGCAGCGCCTGCGCGAAGCTGAGCGCGAGATCGTCATGGCCGAGTACGAAGACAAGATCGGCACCGTTATCAACGCCACTGTCGCCCGCGTCGAAGGCAACATCTGCCGCATCGACTTAGGCAAGGCCCAGGGCATCATGCCGCGCAGCGAACAGATCCAGGGCGAACGCTACTACCCCGGCCAGCGCCTTAAAGTCTTCCTCAAGGACGTGGAGCGTGGCTTCCGTGGTCCGCAGTTGGTTGTCAGCCGCGGCAACACGCAATTCATCGAATGGCTGTTCCGCGCCGAAGTTCCGGAGATGGAGAGCGGCGCCGTCGAAATTAAGGGCATCGCCCGCGAAGCCGGCGTCCGCAGCAAGATCGCCGTCGCTAGCAACGTGCCAGGAGTCGATCCGGTTGGTACTTTTGTCGGTGGGCACGGTACGCGCGTCAACGCCGTCGTCGGCGAAGTCGGCGAGCAGGAAAAGATCGACATCATCGTCTGGGCCGAAGACTCCGCCGAGTACATTACTCAGGCCCTCAGCCCGACCAGGGTCGCCAAAGTCGTCATTGACGAAAAGAATAAGAAAGCCCGCGTCATCGTTCCGGAAGACCAGCTTAGCATCGCCATTGGCAAGAACGGCCAAAATGTTCGCCTGGCCAGTAAGCTGACCGGCTACGAACTCGACATTGAAGCCGAACAAGCTCCAGCCGGCGTTACCGAAGCGCCCGCCGAAGACAAAGTCGCCACCGCCAGTAAAGTCAAAACCACCGAGCTGCCCAAGCAACCCAAGCTCAAGAAGAAGAACGAGCTGGAAAGCTCGCTGCTCGAAGCCATCGAAGAACACGGCGAATAAACCAAACAGCAGGGTGGGTTGGCACTCTTGACGTGAGAGTGCTAAGTGCTACAATGGGATTAGGCTATTTTTCCTGATAGTACGCGACCAAAAAAGCCGCTTAAAAGGAGGAAGATTATTAACTATGATGCCAAGCTCACCTGATTTTCAAGAATTTTTAAACCATCTGACAAATAACGCGTTACAAAGTCTTAAGCACGCCGATGCCATCGCGCGTAGCTTTGGCAGCGCTTATGTCGGTACGGAGCACCTCTTGCTTGGTTTGCTAGCTCAAGAGGGCAGCATGGCCGCCAAGATTCTGGAAGGCGCCGGTATTACGCTGGACCGCGCCCGGTTGGCGCTTAATTTGACACCCAAGACGCTGGTTAGCGTCGTCGGCGCCAAGGGTCTCAGCGAAACGGCCAAGCTGACGCTTAAAATGGCCTATGACATCGCCCAGGATTACGGGCAGGATTATTGCGGCACCGAGCACATTCTGCACAGCATTTTGAGTCAGAAGAACGCTCGCGCCACCATATTGCTGCGCGACATGAACGTTAATGTCGACGGCCTGACCAGCGAGCTGGAACAATTCCTGAACCGCCAGCAATACGAAGAGCAGGAGACGGGCGGTGACGACCGCCGACGCGGCAAACGGCCCACCAAAAAAAGTGCCCTGGACTTCTTCGGTACTGACCTGACCCTTGAAGCGCGACACGGCAAACTTGACCCGGTCGTCGGCCGTGACAATCAAATCCGCCGGCTTATTACCATTCTGAATCGCCGCACCAAGAACAACCCCGTGCTAATCGGCGAGCCTGGCGTTGGCAAGACCGCTATTGTCGAAGGCTTAGCCCAGCGCATTGTTGCCGAAGACGTGCCTGATAGCCTGCTAGACAAGAGGATTATTATGCTGGACCTGGCGGGCATGGTGGCTGGCACCAAGTATCGCGGCGAGTTCGAAGAGCGCCTCAAAAAAGTCATTTCCGAGCTCGAAAAAGAAAGCCGCACTATTGTCTTTATCGACGAGCTGCACCTGATTGTCGGCGCCGGCGCGGCCGAAGGCGCCATGGACGCCGGCAACATCCTCAAACCGGCATTGGCCCGCGGCAAGCTGCAGCTCATCGGCGCCACCACCACCGGCGAATACACCAAGTACATCGAGAAAGACGCCGCCCTGGAGCGCCGTTTTCAACCGATCCAGGTGCCCGAAACCACGCCCAGCGAGACTTTGGCCATTCTCAAAGGCTTGCGCAAGCACTACGAAGCGTTTCATAACGTCACCCTGAGCGACGAAGTCCTGGACGACGCCGTGGTCCTGGCCAAACGCTACATCAACGACCGTTTTATGCCCGACAAGGCGATTGACCTGATCGACGAGACCGCCGCTCACCTGCGGGTCGACAAGGGCAAAACCAGCCCTGAAGTCCGGGCTCTGCAAAAAGAGCTTAAATTGGTCAACACCCAGATCGAAGAGGCTGTTGACACCGAGGACTACGAGCGGGCTGCCCAGGCCAAGACGCGGGCCTCGCAAATCAACGACGAGCTGAAAGCCAAGCGAGCTAAAGGCCAAGGTACCAAACGGCTGAATGTGACCAGCGAAGACCTGGCCGACGTCGTGGCCCGTATGACCGGCGTGCCCGTCAAAAAAGTCATTCGCAGCGAAGCCAAGTATCTTCTCAACCTCGAAAAATCCCTGTCCAAGCACATTATCGGTCAGGACGAAGCCGTGGCCGCCGTAGCCAAAGCCGTGCGCCGTAACCGCAGCGGCATCAGCAATGACACCCGGCCAATCGGTTCGTTCATTTTTCTCGGGCCGACAGGGGTCGGTAAAACCGAGCTGGCTCGCGTTCTGGCGCGGGAATTCTTTGGCAGCGAGAACGCCCTGGTTAAGATCGACATGTCTGAATTCGGCGAGCATCACAACGTTTCGCGCCTGGTCGGCGCGCCGGCCGGCTACGTCGGCTATGACGACGGCGGCCAACTGACGGATAAAATCCGTCGGCAGCCATACAGCCTGGTGCTGTTCGACGAAATCGAAAAGGCCCACCCCGACGTCTTCAACATGCTGTTGCAGATGATGGAGGACGGCTATCTGACCGACGCCAAAGGCCGCCGGATCGACTTCACTAACACGATCGTCATCATGACTAGCAACGTCGGTGCCGAAAAGCTGCAAAAAGAAGCCAGTCTGGGCTTCCAGGCTACCAAGCAGGATGAACTCAAAGACCTGGACGCTTTACACGAAAATAATAAGACGCGCGTGCAGGACGAACTTAAAAAACTGCTGCGCCCAGAGCTGCTAAATCGCATCGACAAAGTAATAGTCTTCCGGGCGCTAACCCACAAGGATATTTACAAGATCATAGATCTGCAAATCGACGCCCTGAAGGCCAGGCTGCAGCGTAAGGGCTTCAGTCTGCAGCTAAGCACCGGCGCCAAGCAATATCTGCTGGAACACGGCTATGACCCCAAGAACGGCGTTCGGCCATTGCGCCGGCTTATCCAGGACACCATCGAAGATCGGTTGGCCTTGGATTTGCTGGACGAAAAATACGAAAAAGGTGATATCATTCAGGTAGCCTCCAAACACGGCGACCTCGCATATGCCACCACCAGCGAATAAAGCTAATAAAAGTTCTTCTTACCACCGCCATTCCTGGCTTTCCAGTATAACGATACTGGCGGTCTTGCTGGGCCTTATGTGGCTGGCATTTATCAACCGCCAGAACATTCTGGATTGGTGGAAGCTCAGGAATTACCAGGCGCCATCAGCTATAGCCCAACTGGCAACTCAGGACACCATGACAGCTTACGGGCGCAAGATACTATATGTTAACCACGCGGACCTTGAGGGCAAGACCAATTTTGCCAAGCAGTGTCCCAATAATGGCGGTGAACAGACCATTGTCCTTGGCTGTTACCATAGCGACCAGGCGGGCATCTTCCTGCTCAACGTGACTGATCCGCTTTTAAACGGCGTAGAACAGGTAACCGCCGCCCATGAGATGCTGCACGGTGCCTATGACCGGCTGAGCGCTTCTGAAAAGACCAAAGTCGATGCTATGCTGCTCGACTATTATAATCATGACCTGCATGACCAGCGCCTCAGGGATACTATAGCGGCTTATAAAAAGACTGAACCCAATGACGTGGTCAACGAAATGCACTCCGTCTTTGGCACCGAGGTAGCTAACCTGCCGTCCGGCCTGGAGCAATATTATAAACGTTACTTCACTGACCGCGCCCAGGTGGCGGCTTATGCGGCCGAATACCAGGCGGAGTTTACGTCCCGCCAAACTACGGTAACTCAAGATGACAGCCAGTTAGCTGTCATCAAGCAGCAGATTAACAGCCTGGAAACCGATCTTCAAAATAAGCGGGCCACCATCGACACCCGGCAAAGCTCGCTAAACAGTCTGCGCGATAGTAATGTCGACGCTTACAATGCCGCCGTGCCAGGCTACAACGCTCTGGTTAATGATTACAACGCCGAAGTGGGACAGATTCAGGCTTTAATCACCCAATACAATGATCTCGTAGCCAGCCGTAACGGCGTGGCGCTCGAAATAGGCCAATTGACCAAAGAGTTGACGGCTGGTCCCAGCACCATCTCGCACTAGTTAATCTTTAGTTAACATTTGGATGTTAAACTAGTTATAAATAAGGAGACGAAGTGGCCAAAAAATCGGCTAGCCGATACGTTTGTAGCAATTGCGGGGCGATGCAGAGCAGTTGGAGCGGCCGCTGTCAGCAATGTGGCGAGTGGAACACTCTGCAAGAAGAACTTAGCCCTGACGCGGTGGCCGGCAGCGTGGCCCGGGGCCGCGTTTTACAGCCCAAAACCGTTACCCGGTCGATCGCCAGCGACCACGCACGTCTGGTCAGCGGCCTGGCCGAGGTCGATGATGTCTTCGGCCGCGGCATAGTTGCCGGTAGCGTTAACCTCATCGCCGGCCAACCGGGTATCGGCAAGAGCACTTTGCTTTTGCAGCTGGCTTACCTCATAGCGGCCAAGGCCCCGGTACTCTATGTTAGCGGCGAGGAGTCAGTCCATCAGATCGGTTTACGCGCCAAGCGGCTGGGAGTGTCTCACAAGGAGCTGCAACTGGCTACCAGTAATTCGGCCGATGACATAGCGGCCACTATTGCCGAGGGCGCTTATAAACTGGTGATAGTCGATTCCATCCAAACTGTCAGCTGCCAGGCTATCGCTTCGGCCGCCGGCAGCGTTTCACAGATTACCGGCGCCACGCAACTACTCAGCCTGGCGGCCAAGCAGGCCGACACGGCCGTTATCCTGGTCGGGCATGTTACCAAAGAGGGCTCCATTGCCGGCCCCAAAGTGTTAGAACACGTCGTTGACGTGGTATTACAGCTTGAGGGCGATCGCCACGGCGGTTTCAAACTGCTCAGAGCTGCCAAGAACCGCTTCGGTTCAACCGACGAGGCCGGTCTTTTCGAAATGGTCGACCGTGGCCTGCAGCCGGTCAAAAACCCCTCGGCGGCTCTGTTGGCCGAACGGCAGGTCAGCGACGGTTCGATCGTGCTGGCCACCCTGGAAGGCACCCGACCATTGTTGGTCGAAGTTCAGGCCCTGGTTAATCGCACGGCCTACGGCTACCCCAAACGGGCTGCCAGCGGCTTTGACTTGAACCGGCTGAACCTATTAGTAGCTATGCTGGAACGCCGTACCAAGCTCAAACTGGCCGACTATGACATTTATATAAACATTGTCGGCGGCATTCAAATTCGCGAACCGGCTGCTGATCTGGCAGTCTGTTTGGCCATCGGTTCGGCGGCTAAAGGTCTGCAGCTTAAGAAGAACGCCGTCGTATTCGGCGAGGTCGGCCTTTCGGGCGAGGTTCGCCATGCGCCGCATGCCGATAAGCGTTTAGCGGAAGCCAAAAACCTGGGCTTTGACGGCGCTATCGGCCCGCGCCAACGCGCCGGGTCTGGCAAAAAGCTTACTGCGCTTTACGGTGTCACAGACGTACGGTCAGCCCTGAACCAATTTCTCGAAAAAGATTAAGCAGGGTAGATAAACCAAACCGGTTGGATTTATGGTGATGGCCGGGAGTAGGCTGCAGGAAAGTTGGTTGTTGGGGCGGTGGCGGTACGCTGTAATTCAATGTGCTGCTGGTGGTGCCCTGATACAGCACGCTGTCATCAACGGTTGCTGTCAACGCGGCGCTACCGTTCGACGTCGGCGTGTAGGTAAAGGAGTACGAATAAACATTGCTGGAGCCGGATGGGATAGACGTGCTGTTGATGGTTTGTCCGTTCAGCTTGACCTCGATAGTGCCAGCCGGAGATGTGGTATATGAACCGCCTGATAGCGGATGGGTACCTTGCGTGGCCGTCACCGTGATGGTGCAGCTGGTAGTGCAGCTACCTTGCTGACCCGATGAATCCGTCGCCGTGATTGAGGCGGTTGGCGGGCTGTCGTTACAATTGTGGATATTATCGGTATCCGTAGTGCTGGTACCCACACTGGTGCTGCCAATGCTCTGCTGTCCACCCCTGAAAATGTCGATATTCCAGGAGGCGGCATTGCTGTTATAGGCATACTCCTTGGCTAGGGCTGGAGTGCAGGTCGTGGCCACCAAGCCAGAAACTTTATCAATGGTCTGAGAAGTGTTTTTAACGGAGCCGCCACCAATATACCAACCAGGATATAAGTCGGTACTGGGGCTGGGCTCGATGTCGCCGTAGTGAATATGGTTGCGGACGATGAAGGCCGAGGCCGTTTTAACAGTCGCCGGTTGAACCCAGTTAACCGGCTTCAGGCCAGTATGCGCATATTCCATCATG
>DATKRL010000004.1:0-9345 GCA_035532255.1 Candidatus Dormiibacterota bacterium
TCGTGGCCTTCATCTACCGCGAGGAATACTACAATCCCGACACCGAACGCAAAAAGCTGACCGACATCTTCATCAAAAAACACCGTAACGGCCCCACCGGCGGTCTGGAGCTCTACTTCGATAACGAACGCCAGCGCTTCCATTCAGTCGATACCCAGCATAAGCAACAGCCTTTTAGCTAGAGCAAATCCGCGCCAGCCGCTATAATGAAGCCAGAATGAAGCAATTGCGCGTTTATATAGGCGAACGTGCCCGTCTGTTTAGTTGGCTGGTCCTGGCTGTGGCCGGCCTTAGCTGGTTGCTGCTCCACAAGCTGGGCACTCTGACCGGAGGCCTAAGCAGCGGGGAACTGGTATCAGCGGCGGCGCCGGTCGGCTGGCACGGTATTTACCACCAGCCACTTTATTTGCCCCTAAAAATAATCCGGTCGATCGTCTTTGTGATGTTCCCGGCGCACGGGCAGACCCTGACCCGCCTGCCTAACGCCATACTCGGCGGTTTGGCTGTCGTCAGCTTCATCTGGCTGATCAGATTATGGCACGGCGGCCGAACGGCCGTTCTGGCCGGTTTGCTGTTCGCGACCGGCGCCTGGACACTGCATGCCAGCCGTTTGGCTAGCTTCGATGTCTTGTATCTTTGGGCCATGCCAACCCTGCTGCTGACGCACGTGCTGTTCTATAAGTACGGCCAGCGCGCGTTAGTCTGGTATGGCAGCTTGGTCCTCTGGGGATTGCTGCTCTACGTGCCGGGCTTGGTCTGGCTGGTCATAGCCGAAGTCTATTTGCAGCGGGCGGCGCTACGGGCTGCCTGGCGGCACTTTAAGAGCTGGCGGCAACGTGTCTTATATATATTGCTGGGGCTTATCTGGCTGCCTCTGTTGGGTATCTATCTGCGGCATCTGGACAATCTGTTGAATTGGCTGGGCTGGCCGGCTCATATTGCCACGCCGCTGCACTTGCTGAAACAATTTGGCGCCGTGCCGGTGCACCTGTTCGTTCGCGGGCCGCAGTATCCCGATATGTGGCTGGCCAGGGCCCCTATTCTTGATATTTTTACGCTTGTAGCCTGCGTGATAGGCATTTACTTCTATGTCACGCATCTGAAAGCCGCCCGCAGCCGTTTGCTGGGCCTGATGGCCATCGTAGGGGTGGTTCTGGTAGGCCTCGGCGGGCCGGTCGGTTTGGGCCTGCTGGTGCCGCTTCTATACGTTGGCGCGGCTACAGGTATTACGTACCTGCTGCATGAATGGCTGCACGTTTTCCCGAACAACCCCTTGGGCCGGGGACTGGGCATCGGCCTGGTAGCATTGGTAGTCAGCTTGAGCTGCGTCTACAACTTGAGGGCCTATTTTGTCGTCTGGCCGCACAACGAGGCGACACGAGCAGTTTTTATATACCATCGTTAACGGCCTTTTGCTATACTGTATAAGATAGAAATGGAGGGAAGATGAGCCGATTTGACCAAGCCAAGATGCTGATGCGCGTCAAAAAAATCCAGGGCGAGCTGCAAAAAATGGTGATTACGGTAGAGAAGGGTGACGGCGCGGTGCAGGTGGATATTACAGGCGAACAAAAAATTAAAAAAGTCAAGATTGATCCGGAATATGTTGATCTCGAAGACATCGGGCAACTGGAACGCTGGATCGAAGACGCCGTCAAGGAAGCCATCAGTGAGAGCCAACGCGTGGCGGCCGAAAAGATGCAGCCGATGATGGGCGCCCTGAGCAACCTCGGCCTCTAACAGATAAAGAACAATGCAGATTTTACCGCCAGCCCTGAATGATTTGATTGAAGCTTTCGGCCTATTGCCCGGCGTCGGGCCGCGCACGGCCGAGCGCTACGCATATTATCTGTTGCGCCACGACAGTGACGCGCCAGCGAAGCTGGCGGCCGCCCTGCAAGCTCTGGGCGGCGGAATTGGTTATTGTTCTAAGACTTTCGCGCTGGTCCCGGCCGGCCAAAAGCTATCAGACCTATACACTGATCCTAAACGCGACAAGACGATCTTGGCCGTGGTGGCCGAGCCGTTCGACCTGGTGGCTATTGAAAAAACCGGACAGTTCCATGGTACTTACCATGTCTTGGGCGGCCTGGTCTCGCCGATCGACAACGTCGGCCCCGAGCAATTGCACATCAAAGAGCTGGTCAAACGCGTTGACGAGGACAAGGTCAAAGAAGTAATTCTGGCTACTAATGCCAGTGTCGAAGGTGAATCTACAGCGCTCTACATCCAACAGCAGATAGGCGGCCGGAAGGTTAAAGTCACTCGTCTGGCCCGCGGCCTGTCGGTCGGCGTTGACCTGGAGTACGCCGACCAAATAACCCTGGCTCGCGCCCTGGAAGGCCGCCAGGCCTTATAATGAAGCCTATGTACGACCGCGCCCAAGACATAAAGAAACTGGTTGATGGCGCCAGCAAGATCGTTATCATTCAGGCGGACAACCCCGACGCCGACAGCCTTGGCAGCGCTCTGGCGCTGGAGCACATACTGGGCGACCTGGGCAAAGAGCCTTTCCTGTATTGCGGCGTGGACATGCCCGGCTATCTTCGTTACGTGGCCGGTTGGGACAGGGTGAGCAAGGAGTTACCGGCGCAGTTCGACCTGAGCTTCATTGTTGACGCCTCCACTATGACCCTGCTGGAACGTCTGGTGGATAACGGCTACCAAAGCCGGCTATCCGTCAAACCGTGTGTTGTGCTCGACCATCATGCCATCGTCGACCACGAAGTGCCTTTCGCCTCGGTTACTATCAACGACCCGTCGCGGGCCTCGGCGGGCGAGCTGATTTACTTTTTGGCTAAGCAGCTGGAATGGCCTCTGTCAGTCGAAACGCAGGGCTTTTTGATGAATTCGATTCTGGGCGATACTCAAGGACTAACCAACCAGCTGGCTAAGGCCGAGACCTACCGCGTTATGGCGGAATTCGTGGACAGCGGTGTAGACCGGCCCGCGCTGGAGGAGCTGAGGCGTGAATATGGCAGGATGCCTCAGGCTATCTTTCGTTACAAGGGTGAACTGATCAAACGCGCCGAATTTAGCGCCGATGACCGTGTCGCCCACGTCACCATACCCCAGGCCGAAATCAACGAATTCAGCCCGCTTTATAACCCGGCGCCACTGATCCAAGGCGACATGCTGCAAACAACCGGCGTCGGTGTGGCCATAGTTTTCAAGCTTTACGGTGACGGTAAAATTACCGCCGCCATCCGCTGCAACTCCGGCAATCCCATAGCCGGACAACTGGCGGAACACTTTGGCGGCGGGGGGCACGCTTTCGCCAGCGGCTTCAAAATCACGGACGGCCGCGGTTTTGATGACGTCAAAGCCGAGTGTCTGCGTTTGGCCGCGGAATTACTTGATAAACTAAAAACGGACGAACAGCATGAAACTGTATAACACCCTGACCAGGCAGATCGATGAACTGAAGCCGCAGAACCCGCCAACAGTCACGGTTTACACCTGCGGGCCGACAGTTTACGACTACGCGCACATCGGGCACTGGTTTACGTATGTGCGGATGGACACTCTGATACGAACGCTTAAAGTTAGCGGGTTTAAGCCCAAGTGGGTAATGAACATCACCGATGTCGGACACCTCACCAGCGACGCCGACGAAGGCGAGGACAAACTCCAAAA
The DNA here is from genome assembly GCA_035532255.1 of Candidatus Dormiibacterota bacterium. Classification (GTDB taxonomy): domain Bacteria; phylum Patescibacteriota; class Saccharimonadia; order Saccharimonadales; family UBA4665; genus DATKRL01. The sequence goes on from DATKRL010000004.1 coordinate 3,637, forward strand.
AACAGCCCGCAAAGAAGGCAAAACGGCCTGGGAGATAGCCGAATTTTATACGAAAGATTTTCTGGAAGGCATGAAAACGCTTAACATGCTGCGGCCTGATTACCTCGTCAAAGCCACTGATCACATAGCCGAACAGATCGCTTTGGTCAAAAAGCTCGAAGACAAGGGCTACACCTACACGATTGACGACGGTGTTTACTACGACACCAGCAAGTTTCCAGACTATGGCAAGTTCGCGCAGTTGGACCTTGACGAGCAGCAGGCTGGCGCTAGGGTCGAAGTTAATCCCCAGAAGCATCATCCGGCCGACTTCGCCCTCTGGAAGTTCTCGCCGGCCGACAGCCAACGCGACATGGAATGGGACAGCCCTTGGGGCAAGGGATTTCCCGGTTGGCATATCGAATGCTCGGCCATGAGCATGAAGTACCTCGGTGACACCCTGGACATCCACACCGGTGGCATAGACCACGTATCGGTTCATCACACCAATGAGATCGCCCAAAGCGAGGCCGCCACCGGGAAGCGGTTTGCCAATTATTGGCTGCACAGCAACCATGTCACCATTGACGGCGAAAAAATATCCAAGAGCCTGGGCAACACCATTCATCTGGAGGACGCTATTAAGAAGGGCATTTCCCCCATGGCCGTGCGGCTGCATGTCTTAGAGTCCCACTACCGCAGCCAATCCAAGTTCAGCTGGCTGAGTCTGCAAGCCGCCCAAAACCGGCTGGAAGACTTCAGGGCTATGGCGGCCCTGCGCTGGCAGCCGCGAGCGGTTTCGCATGACACCCCTACCTTCGCTCTGGAAGACATACCGGTTGAACTGGCCGGCTTCTTAGCCGATGACTTGGACACGCCCCAAGCTCTGTCCTTTCTGAGCCACATCAGCGCCCAACTCCGGGCCGTCCACATCGAAAAAGACATGGTCAGTCACTTCGAATTGATGCTGAAAGGGATTGATGATCTCCTGGGTCTCGATCTGCTTGGCGTTCAGGATATCACCGACGAACAAAAAGCCTTGATCGCTCAGCGTCAGTATGCCCGCTCCAAGCAGGAGTGGCAGGAATCCGACCGACTACGTGACGAGCTAGCCCGGCAAGGCGTTGGCGTTCAGGACCATCCGCACGGGCCTATTTGGTTCCCTGTGTATAGCTCTCAAAACTAGGCGTATCGATAATATCGTTGCTGTGCAGGTATTCAAGCAGAGCAATGCGCAGGCAACCGGCCACTGGAATTGCCAGCAGACCGCCAAACAGGCCACCGAAGCTCACGCCCACTACTACCGACATAAAAACTAACAGTGGTGACATGTTGGTGGTGTTGGCCTGGATGCGCGGCTGAATAAGATAGTTTTCCAATTGCTGGTACAGGATGTAATAAATCAAGATGATAACCGCCGCGCTGGTGGAGTGGAACAGCGCCACAGTCGTGACGATAATAGCCCCGAAAGTATGTCCCACCAGCGGGATCAAACCACAGATAAAGATCACGACAATTATGGCCGCCGGGTAGCCGATGTGCAGCAGCAAGACCGCGGGCATGATCAGCACCGCCGCCAGCGCCGCCAGCGTTACCTGACCGTTCACGAAACCCCTTATCACTTGGTACATATCGTCTGCCACTCTGTCGGCCGACTTGTGATGTCTGGACGGCAAAACGCGGTGGGCGAAAGTCACCCAACGTGGGCCTTCTACCAGCATCATAAATGTCAAGACCATGATAGTTAGCAGCGAGAAGAAGCTGCTGCCGACGCGCTGGACCGTCGAGAAGGCCGCGCCGCCGGCGTTCTTCAGCCGGGCAGAAAGCTGCGACGAGAATGTGTCAACCTGGTTTTCCAGATGATAATGCCGAATGAAACGGCCAACTTCGCTGTTTTGGCCGCGCAGATTCTGCACCAGCTGCGGCGCGGCGTTGACCAAATTATTCGTCTGACGGGCCAGCGGCGGCGCGATACTGGCTATAAAGGCGCCGAGCAAGATAATAACTACCAGAAATGATAGGGTGGTGGCCAACGAGCGGCTGCCGCGCCGCTTACCGGGCAAATGCCGGCTCAGCCAATGTACCGGCGCGTTAAGAGCCAAAGTCAGGAAGAAAGCCGTGAAGATAAGCAGCAAGGCATGGGCGGCTTTGTGCAAGGCGCTGAGCAGGATAATGGTAGCGACGATCAGTAAGGCGATTCGCGCGAAAGCGCGAAACGATATGGTAAGAGCGACTTCCGGAGTAGTGTTATCTGACTTGCGGAGGTGCAACATGACTTTATTATCTACGCCTGGCGCCTTTTGCGCAATGCCCGGTCGTAAATATCCAGCAGTTCGGCACCGACGACATTGACGTCGAAGCGTTTGGCGTAAGCGGCTCCCCAGGTCCTCATCCGCTCGCGCTGCGATTTATGATGGAGATAATAAGCCAATTTGTCGGCTAGGGTATCCGCGCTGGTGGCGTCAAAGAGCAGCCTTGGCTCAGGTGCCAACACCGAACTATAGCCCGGATTATCGCCGGCCAAGACGACTGATTGGCCGCTGGCCAAGGCCTCGATCAGAACTATGCCGAAGCTTTCGCCGCCGCTGCTGGGAAAAACCGAGATATCCGCCGAAGCGTAATAGCGCGGCTTGTCGGTTTCGTCGATGAAGCCCCTGAATTCCACGATCCCGGATAAACCACGGGCAGCCACGTACCGGCGCAGCTTGGCCTCCAGGGGCCCCCGGCCGCAAATCACGACACGGAATTTGGGCAGATCATCTCGCGCGGCTAGCTTGGCCGCGGCTTCCAATAGCAACTGGCAACCTTTGCGGGGCACTAACCGTCCCAGGAATAAGATCGTCAGGATATCGTCATCATATTCAGGTAACGGTTGGGCCGAGTGGAAACGCGAATAATCTATAACGTTCGGCAGGATGTCGGTCGAAATCCCGAATGTCGCCCGCGCGAATTCGGCGGCCGCCGAAGACACACTGACTATCTTATCGAACCGGCGCAGCGACGGCCTAAGCCAAATCCCCAAAAGCCGGTTGCCGATGGTCACCAAATCGTTATAGGGAGCAATATGGAAAGTGCCGATGACGGCCGTGTGCTTGTCAGCGGCCAGGATAAGCCGCTGCGCGAGCAGGGGATGATGTGGCACTTGTACATGAAGCACGTCGAATCTTTCGGCATCCATGAAAGCCTTTAGCTTGGACTTGCGGGTCAGCAGCGGTATCGAGCCGTCATTGCCGTTAAAACGGACTTTGATGCTACGGCTGAGGCTGTGCAGGCCCTGAATGTCATGGCGGTGAGTTTCGCCGACAAGATAGTGCACGTCGTGGCCTCGCGCCCGCAGCCATTCACCAACGGCCAGAACGTACTGTTGTACGCCATCAGGCTTATCCAGGCCGCTGTCAAGCACCAGGCCAATTTTTAGCGGTTCAGTGGGAGCGGCCATGGCGCTTCAATGCCTCGACGTAGAATTCTTCGTACCGGTCGACCACGCCAGGATAATCAAATTGCTTGACATACTGTTTAGCCCATTTCTGCCAAAGCGTTCTGAGGTCGGGCTGGTTGAGCAACACGTCTAACCGCCGTGCGAATTCTTCGCTGTCATGCGGATTAACTACGGAGATGGCCCCCAGGTCCTGCATCAGGCCGGCGTAGCCGGAATTGTTGCCGGCCACGCTAACCGTACCGGTAGCCATGGCTTCCAAGAGCACAATGCCGAAACTTTCGCCGAATACCGCCGGCGAACAAAACAGGTCAGCCTCTGATAGCAACTGGAGTTTGAGATCGTCGCTGACAAAGCCCAAGAAGCTGACGTTTGGCAGTTTTAGATCTTCGGTCAGCAGCTCCAGCCTTTCTCGCTCCGGCCCGTCACCAGCGATTATCAGCCGGACGTCCGGATTATCCTGAGCCAGCCGAGCGTAGGCCTTAAGCAGATACTGGACACCCTTGCGCCGCTCCAGCCGGCCCACGAAAAGAATGTTCCTGGTGTCATCTTTTTTGCCTGGTGGTTTGGCCAGCTGATATTTCTTGAGGTCAATGCCGTTGGGAATGATGGTGATCGGCTGGTTGGTTATCCCGGAAGCATACTCGGCGGCGGAATCGGACACCGCCGTTAATTCATGCAGATACTTCATGCATGAATTGATATAAGGCGTGACGACTTTGATAATCGTGCGGCTGATCATCGCCTCGGATACTTTAGCGTGGAAAGTGCCGATATTAACGCTGGTTGAACGCTGTAACAGCTGCCGGCTCAACAAGGGCATCCAAGGCTCGTGAAAGTGCAGGATATCAAATTTCTCGGCGGCCAGCATAATGTCCATTTCTTCGCTATCGGCCGTGCTGGAAACCTGCGATGTGGTCGTCGAGAAAGATAGAGTCCTGAAATCCGTCGATGTGCCGGCGAAAATCACGTCGTCGTGAGGTTCGATGTCATGATTGCGCGGGTAGGGCGTGATAATTTTGGCAGTATGGCCGCGCGTTTGTAGCTCGGCCTGCAGCGCCAGGATAACTTCCAAAACACCGCCACTGCGCTCAATGTTATACGGGCAGACCAGACCTATTTTCATCTTGTCACAAGTATATCATTACTTTAGTCTACTCAGGATCTTGCGCAGCTTCGGCGGAAACAAAACGATGGCTTCTTTTTCATCAGCCAAGACGCTTGGACTATGGGCGCCCAGGTCAAACTCACCACTGTTAAAGTCAGAGAAAATCACCCGCATGTGTTGTTCGACAATGCTATGATCGAAATAGTGGTCGCTCTTGGCGGTAACATGCCATAGCGGTAGATCAACCCGTACTTTACAGTTGTCAAGCGTCAGAAACTCGGTGGTAGTAAAAGCCCAGGTACGAACGTCATTGTCGTGCCACAAACCGACTTCAACTTTTTTAAGGTGTTCCGTTTCTTCGGCGTCTTTAGCTAGAGCAAACTTATTTTTGGCATTGTGCGTTCGGCCATAGAAATTGCGCAGTACCCACGTGTTGAGCAGCCCATACCGGAAGAAGCTGGCCGGCACCCAGTGTGTCAGCAAGCGCGAACCCCATAAATAAGCATAATAACGCGGCTTGCTGAATATAAAATCATCACGATGTGCGAAGCCGACAACACTCACCAGCAGGGTCACTTTTTGGGCCAACTCCGGACAGCGCTGCAACATGCGAGTCACGACGACAAAGCCAAAACTTAAGCCCACTATCACTACTTTCTTGCGTTTATAGCGCAGTTTTATGAAAGATGCCAGATAGTCAGCCATGTTGTCCAAAGTTGGCTTCTTGCCGATTGTATAAAAGCTATCCATGCCGCCAAAACCTGGCAAATCTGGCATGGTCACGGCACCGTAGCGGTTCAACGCCTGGGCAATGCCCCACCAACGCTCCAAGCTTGAGTGGTGACCGTAAACGAACAGAATCTCCCGACCCGTAGACTGTTTAGTTGGCTTCGACGGAACTCGCAGCATACGACCGTCCAGGCCGTTAATGCTAAGCGGCACTATATAATCAGCAGGACTTTTAGACGCTTTTCTTGGCATGATAATCAGGTTGTGATGATAGGTAACTGTAGCAGGATGGGCCGGTTACGTCAATCTGTTATTGCCGGCCAACAGGTTGTGCCGGATAGCTAATTGCGCTAAAATTCCATCTGTTGTTCCGGCAGGCAATGGGGCGTCGCCAAGTGGTAAGGCACCAGTTTTTGGTACTGGCATTCGGGGGTTCGAATCCCTCCGCCCCAGCCAT
>DATKRL010000005.1:0-11467 GCA_035532255.1 Candidatus Dormiibacterota bacterium
TATAGTTAGCAGCAACACCGTGCCTAATGTGCGCAGTTTTTTGCATGAACACGCGCTGCATACGTATTTTTTGGAAATTTACGGCGGCGTGGGGTTGTTTGGCAAAGCTCCGACTCTCAGGCGTCTGCTGCGCGAACAACATCTGGACCCTAAGGATGCCGTCTACATCGGCGATGAACTGCGCGATGTCCAGGCCGCCCAGGCGGTCAGCCTGCCGGTTATCGCCGTTACGTGGGGCTTCGCCCGCCTATCCGACCTGAAGGCCAAACGGCCAACCGCTCTGGCTAACCGCCCGGCCGACCTGATGGGCATTCTCGACAAACTCTAGCCAAAACTAGATCAATGTGTTAAAATCGGCAAAAGTCTATGAGTGCCGATATGAAAGTTGATCAACCTGGCGCATTGGAGCAATTAGAGCAGCCGGCCGCCGTGAAGCCTAACGGACTGCGGTTAGGCTACAGCGCGCTTAGTTTGGTTGTGCTTTCGGCTGTCCCTAAAGGGAAAGACGCGATCTCTCTTCGTGAATTAGAGTCGCTCTTGTCTGAGAAGTCGGTAAAGAGACAAAGATTTTCATCTTATCTGCCCATACTTGAGCGATCTGGCCTGGTCGAACTGTGCGACACTGACGAAAAACCAGGAGTCATGGTTGCCGACAAGGGACGGGCCTATGTTGCCAAGTACGCCGACCGTCTGCCACAGGCCCAAGCCATAGTTAATGAAACTAGCCGGTTCCGGCCTGCTACCTACAATATTCTGTCATTAATCGAGCGAAAATCAGATCATCCTGGCGGCTGGCTTATGGAGAAGGATAGTAAAATCTCGCCGGCTAAGTTCTTGGCTTCCGAGCTTGGCTTAGCCAAGACAACCGCCGAAAACCGATTGCATGAACTCGCACAACGCAAGCACGTTCTTTTTAAGAACGAAAATATCAAACTGACGGCTACTGGCCACGAATGGCTAGTAGCTACGCGCGAGATTTTCCCCGAAAAGGTTAAAAGTCTGGAAGGCGGGGTCCAAAAAGCGCTTCAAGAAGAGGCATTGCGGGAGCAGATCCTATGCATGACCCGCGAAATAAACCACATGATGGCAGAAATTCATATGCGCAACCGCATCGTTTACGCCAGAGATCCTGAGGCCGTAGACATGCCTGCTAAGAGAGAGGAGTTGATAAAATCAAGGGTTAACCCTGAGACTTTTGTGGGGCTTAGCAGTAAAGAATTATCGGTGGAGATCAAACGGCTGGAAAAGCAGATGGTTGGCCTGGAGATAGATATAGCCAGGGCCATCTCGATAACAACGCTGTCTGCTGGCCGCTTGAGCCGTTTCACGTTAGAATAGTAGGAATGAGTTATATCCGGCAGCGCACGCTGCCTTATCAACCGGGGCAGGCGGAGCCTTACAAGGTCAGTCGCTCCAGGATCGAGTTGTTCACGCAGTGCCCGCGCTGTTTTTGGTTGGACGCCCGGCTCAAGATCAAGCGGCCCAGTTCGCCGCCATTCCAGATCAACAAAGCGATTGACGAGTTATTCAAAAAAGAATTTGACCGGCACCGTGCCGCCGGCACGCCGCACCCGCTGATGACCGACAACCAGATCAAGGCCGTGCCATATCACCACGACGACCTGAACAAGTGGCGGCACAACTTCACCGGCATAACGACGCTGCACGAACCGACCAACCTGCACGTTTTTGGCGCCATCGACGACGTTTGGGTCAACGACGCCGGCGAGCTGATCGTCGTCGACTACAAGGCCACTGCCAAGGCCAGCGAGGTCTCGCTCGACGCCGACTGGCAGATCAGCTACAAACGCCAACTGGAAGTTTACCAATGGTTGCTGCGCGCTAACGGCTTTGCCGTTAGCGACACCGGCTATTTTGTCTACACCAACGGCCGTCTGGATCTGGACGGCTTCAACGACCGGGTCGAATTCCGCACCAAAGTTATCCCATACACCGGCAGCGACGCCTGGGTCGAACCGACCCTCCTCAAGATGAAAGACTGCCTGGATGCCGCCGAAATGCCGGCCGTCGGCACCGCCGCCATGGGCGGCCCCTGTGAATTCTGCACCTACGCCCGTCAGCGCACCGAACTAACGCTCGGCCATATCCAGTCCAAAAAGGCCAAGACTAAATCATAGGATATAATGAGCTCATGCTAGATATTCAGTTTGTTCGGGATAACGCCGAACTGGTAGCTAAAAAGTCCAAGCAAAAAGGCTACGACGTCGACGTCGAGCAACTGCTGGGCTTCGACAGGGAACGCCGCGAGCTGCTGCAACAGGTCGAAGACCTGCGCCGCCAGCGCAACGAGCTAAGCAGTCAGACAAAGGGCCAGAAACCCTCTGACGAGCAGGTCAAAGCTGGCAGAGATATTAAAGACAAACTGGCCAAGCTGGAACACCAACTGGCCGCCATCGACAAAGAATTCGTCGAGCTGCTCAAGCAAGTACCCAATATGCCGCTAGATGACGTACCGGTTGGCTCCAGCGAAGACGAAAACCAGGTTGCCAAAAAGGTTGGCGAGTCGCCTAAATTTGATTTTGAACCAAAAAACCACGCCCAGATCGCCGAGGCCAAGGGCTGGCTGGACAAAGAACGGGCGGCCAAAGTCACCGGCGCCCGGTTCGCCTATATCAAAGGCGATCTGGTCCAGCTCCAATTCGCGATCATCCAATTTGTCCTCAGCAAGCTCACCGACCAGAGTTTTCTCGACGAAGTTATCAAAGAAAACAGCCTAGAGATCAGCAATAAACCGTTTGTTCCGGTACTGCCGCCCCTAATGCTTCGCACCGACGTGTATGACGCGATGGATCGCCTGGAGCCACGCGACGACCGCTACAAAATCGAAGGCGAAGAGCTCTGGTTGCAGGGCAGCGCCGAACACGTGCTGGGCTCAATGCACGCCGACGAAATCCTTAGTGAAAGCGATTTACCAGTCCGCTATATTGGTTACGCCACCAGTTTCCGGCGCGAAGCCGGTTCCTATGGCAAGGATATGGAAGGCATGTTTCGCATGCACCAGTTCGATAAACTCGAGATGGAATCGCTCACCGATGGTGATAGTGGCCTGCAAGAGCATTTATTCTTGATAGCTATCCAGGAAAAGTTAATGCAGCTTCTGGGAATTCCTTACCAGGTTTTGCATAAATGCACGGCCGACATTGGCAAGCCGAACGCCCGGGGCGTCGATATCGAAGCCTGGCTGCCGGGGCAGGGCAAATACCGCGAAACCCACACCGCCGACTACATGACTGACTATCAGGCCCGCCGGCTGAAAACCCGCGTCAAGCGCGGGGACGGCCGGATCGAACTTGTCCATACTAATGACGCCACCGCTTTGGCGCTGAGCCGCACGCCCATCGCCATAATTGAGAATTACCAAACCAAAGACGGTAATATAAACATTCCGGAAGCGCTTAAGCCTTTCATGGCTACACGGCCTGCAGTCTAGGCTTCAGGATAAAAACACACGTACCAACACTTGCCGCCATCCGGACCGGCCGGATTTCTCAGTATAACGGTGTCGCCGCCGTCAAAAGCTAACTCTGCCGGCTTGCCGGGTTCGGCCCGGGCAGTGACTTCTTGTGAGCGCTCAGCCGTCCCTTGATCGTTAGACTTGATAATATTGGCTGTCACTTCACCCTCGACGACAGTTATGCGTTCGCCGCCGGGGTTTTCAACGACAAAAGGCTTGGTAATAAAAGCGCCGACAGTATTTGACACCCAACCGACAGTGGCTTTCTCGCCTCCGATGGTTATCTCCTTGCTGCCAACCATGTCTCGAAAAGCGCCGCCGTAGGGCGGAATATCTTGGTCTTTGGCCCATTCCACCAAGGGCGCGTAATCCGGAACGCCACTGGGCAACTCGCCTACGAGATGGCTTAAATCAGGATAATTTTGAGGGCGTGTTTCTGACATAAACTTAAGTAATATTAGCATACTTCATCAGTTAAGTCAAATTAATGGTGTCTGTAAGCTTCTTATGTCGTTCACGCAGCGTATAATGATAAATACTTACAGGAGGGAAGATGATCAAAAAATTCGAAATCCAAGGCGTGCACACTCTCGTCGAAGACAAACTCCGGACTTACGTTACCCGCAAGATCGGCGGCCTCGACCGCTACATTTCCCGCCACAGTCGAGCCAGCGCCCACGCCGAAGTCCTGCTAAAAGAATCCAAAGCCAAGAAAAATGACCACTGCACCTGCGAGGTCGTCCTGCACCTGCCGCACCAGACCATTATCGTCAAAGAAAGTGCCCTCAATATGTATGCCGCCGTCGACATCGTCGAGGCCAAGCTCAAACAGCAGCTGCAAAAATACAAAGACCTGCACGGCAACGGCAAAACCCAGCGCCACCTCTTCGCCCGCTTCCGCCGCCGCGGCTAAGAGGTTGAACCAACGACGCTTCGCTCGTGTCAACATAATATGCCATGGGCATATTATGGGTCGCATTCAGCGCCGAAAACGGCTATAATTGTTTCATTACTTGTTAGTATTTCGTAACTGGGGGACACGCGAGGCTTAATGAATATTGTCTTTAAGAAAATTTTGGGAGACCCGCAGGCCAAGACGGTCAAGCGGTTGCGCAAACGCGTCAAACTGGTCAATGAACGGGCTGACAAATATACCAAGCTGACAGACAAGCAGCTGCGTGAGCAGACCGATATTCTCAAAAAGCGGCTCAAAAAGGAATCGCTGGATGCCATTTTACCGGACGCTTTCGCGGTGGTTCGCGAAGCTGCCACGCGGGCGCTCAAGCAGCGGCATTTTGACGTGCAGCTAATCGGCGGCATGGTGCTGCACGAGGGCAACGTCGCCGAGATGAAAACCGGCGAAGGCAAGACCCTGGTGGCCACGTTGCCGGTGTACCTCAACGCCCTAACCGAAAAAGGTGTCCACGTCGTGACCGTCAACGATTACCTGGCGCAACGCGATGCCGGCTGGATGGGCCAGGTTTATGGTTTCCTGGGCATGAAGGCGGGAGTGATTATAGCCGACCATTCGTACGTTTACGACGAAGGCTTCACCAATAAAGAGCACGAGGACGAACGCTTCCGTCACCTCAAACCCTGCACCCGCCAGGAGGCTTATGCCGCTGATATAACTTACGGTACAAACAATGAATTCGGCTTTGACTACCTGCGCGACAACATGGTTCGTGAAGAAGACCAGCTACGCCAGCGCGAGCTGCACTATGCCATCGTCGACGAGGTCGACTCCATCCTGATTGACGAAGCTCGCACACCGCTGATCATCAGCGCGCCCAGCGTCACCAGCGGCACGGCCTACGCCCAGTTCGCCAAGGTTGTCCGCCAGCTGGTCAAAGACAAGCACTTCGAGACTGACGAAAAGCGCAAAACGGTTATTTTGACCGACGCCGGTGTCGAAAAAGTCGAAAAAATCCTCGGCTTGGACAACCTCTACGGTTCCGAGAACATCCGGACGATTTATCACTTGCAGCAAGCGCTGCGGGCCCACGCGCTGTTCCACCGTGACAAGGATTACGTGGTGACCAAAGAAGGGGAAGTCGTCATCGTCGACGAGTTCACCGGCCGTCTGCTGGCTGGCCGTCGCTACAACGAGGGTCTGCACCAGGGCATTGAAGCCAAAGAAGGCGTCGAGGTCCAGCAGGAAAGTATGACGCTGGCGACGATTTCGTTCCAGAATTACTTTCGCCTGTACGAAAAACTGGCCGGCATGACCGGCACGGCGTTGACCGAAGCCGAGGAGTTCCACCAGGTCTACAAACTCGATGTCGTCGAGGTACCATCTAATCGCGCGGTTGTACGCAAGGACCGGACGGATAGGATTTATCGCACCGAGCAGGCTAAATTCAAGGCCATTGCCCGCGAAATCAAAGCGTTGCACACCAAGGGCCAGCCGGTGTTGATCGGCACCGTTTCCATCGAGAAAAACGAGGCCCTAGGCCAGATGCTTAACAAGGCTGGCGTGCCGCACCAAGTCCTTAATGCCAAGAACAACGAGCGCGAGGCCAAGATTGTCGCCGGGGCTGGCGAAAAAGGCGCCGTGACGCTGGCTACCAACATCGCCGGCCGCGGTACCGACATCGTGCTGGGCGAGGGCGTCAAAGAACTGGGCGGCCTTTTTGTCCTCGGTAGCGAGCGCCATGAGTCTCGCCGCATCGACAACCAGTTGCGCGGCCGCGCCGGCCGCCAAGGCGATCCTGGTGTTACGCAGTTCTTCGTCAGCACCGAAGACGATCTGATGCGAATCTTCGGCGGCGATAAGATCAAAAATGTCATGGAACGCCTCAGCGTCAACGATGAAACGCCAATCGAAAATCGTCTGATCAGCCGCAGTCTAGAAGGCGCGCAGAAGAAAGTCGAAGGCTATCACTTCGACAACCGTAAGAACGTCGTGCAATACGATGATGTGATGAACCGTCATAGGAAGGCGATTTACGCCATGCGCCGAGAGATTTTACGTTCCGGCGACATCAGCAAGCGGATCAAAATTCTGATCGAAGACGAAGTGCGCGCGCTGGCCACTTCGCCGCTGGTCACGACCGACCAGTTCGAGGACCTGCTGCGTGAAGTTTTCCCGTTTGATGAGGCCACGCTGGACCGTCTGTTCGACGCCGACGCCGACAAATTCGGCAAGGTGCTTCAGGTGGAGGCCGCCGAGCTCTACGAAGCCCGCGAAGCAGCTTTCAAGCAGGAAATCATGCGCAAAGTCGAACGCGATATTTATCTGCAAGTCCTGGACAACCTCTGGATGCAGCACCTTGAGAACATGGACCACTTGCGCGAGGGCATCCACTGGATGAGCGTTGGCCAGCAGGACCCGCTGGTCGAGTACCGCCGCCGCGGCCAGCTGCTATTTGATGATATGCAAAGCACTCTCCGGCACGAAATCGTCCGCGCCTTGTTCCACGCCCAACCGGTTTCTCAGGAGGAACTGGACCGCGCCACCGAGACCGAGCTGACTCTGGCAGCCCGCGGTTCGGTTGATAACGCGAGCTCTATCACGACGGCCGAAACCGAGTTCGAGGCGGCCGACTTCGCCGACAAGCGCGTAGAGCAGGCTACCCACAAGAAACAAGCCGTTGAGCGCAAAAAGGCGCGTAAGACCGAGCGAAAACGCAAAACCGCCGCCAAAAAGCGAAGGAAAAAATAAGTGCGCCACACTGTTAGCGAAGCCAAGCTCAAGAACGGTGCCCAAGGTCTGCTAATCCACGTTCCGGACGCTTCGGTCATAACCATTGACATCAACTTTCGGGCTGGGGAATACCTGGTCGAGCCCGATAAATGGGAGGTGCCGCATCTGATGGAGCACGTTCTGCTGGGTGCCAACGAGCTCATCCCGCGGGCCCGTGATTTCCAGGCCGAACTGGAGAAAAACGGCGCCTACAGCAACGCCACGACAGGGGTTTATGACATAAATTACGAGGCCGAATGCGCTGATTTCGAATGGGACAGGGTTCTGGGTCTGCTGCTGGTGGCTATTACTAAACCGCTTTTCCTGCAGGAGGAATTCAAGGCCGAATTCGGTAACGTCCAGGAAGAAATGGCGGCTCGCAGCAACAACCATTTTCGCCGCCTCAGCCTGGAAATGCGCGAGCGTTTGGGCCTGATCGCCAAGACGGACACCGCGCGGCTGGAGCTGATGGGCAACGTTACGTTAAAGGACGTGCGGGCCCACTACGAGCGGACGCACTTCTCAAACAATATGCGTTTCGTGGTGGCCGGCAACTTGACGCCTGCCCGTCGCAAGTCCATCAAGACGTTACTTGACAACATCGAACTTCCCAAGGGGCGCAAACGCTTCGCTCTGCCGCTAGAACATCCGCGGCGGCTGGAGCAGCCGGTCTACATAACCAACGACACCGTCGAAAATCTTTATTTCTACATCGATACCTTTATGAAACGGCGGCTGTCCGACCCGGAAATGGACGCTCTCGGCCTGGTCAACACCATGCTGACCGAAACGCTGTATTCCAAAATTCTAGGCACAGCCCGCGAGAGGGGATTAGTTTACGGCATGAATTCCGGCGTGGCCCAAACCCGTGACGCCAGCAATTGGTGGTTTGGCGCTCAGGTGTCCGACAAGAACGCCCACCCGCTGCTGCGCATTATCGTCGACGAGCTGCTGAAGGTGCGGGCAGGGGACTTCAGCCCGCAGGAAATCAAGGCGACCAAGCAGTACGCCCTCGGCCGTTTCCAGCGTAGCGCCCAGACAGTGGGCGGCACCGCGGCCGGCTACGCCGGCCGCTACTTCTTTGACGGCACCATAGAGGATTATTACCGCATTCCGGAACGTATCCGGGCTGTCACCAAGAAGCAAATAGTAGAAGTGGCCAACACCATGTTCGCCGAAAACATCTGGGGCTTCGGCGTGCTCGGCAACTGCGGCCACGACTTCGCCGCCGACCTCCAGCACCAGCTAAGCGCCCTCTGGTAAGCGCCTTAAGTACGGGCTTGCTATACTTCTAAGATGGACGAACAACGCAAACAGGCCAAGGAATTACAGACCGAGGTCGGCAAAGCTTCGGAGAGGCTGAATATTGAGCAGCTGCGGCACCAGCTCGATGAGTTACAAACTGCCAGCCAACAGCCCGGTTTTTGGGATAATTCGGCACGGGCCCAGGGTATCATGAAGCAGATCGCCAGCCTGCAGGAACGCGTAAAGCCCTGGCTGGAACTCAGCAAAAGCGTCGATGACGTCAGCGAGCTGTTAAAACTCAATGACGACAGCCTAGCCGGGGAGCTGACGCAGCAATTGGAGCAGGCCAGCGAGACCTTTAACCAATTAAAAGAAGAGCTGAAGTTCAGCGGCCCATACGACGACCACGGCGCGATCGTCAGCATTCATGCCGGTGCCGGCGGTACGGACGCGCAGGACTGGACACAAATATTGTTCAGAATGTACAGTCGTTATTTCGAAAAAAACAGATGGGGCGTCAAAGTTGTAGACGAATCCGCTGGCGAGGAGGCTGGACTCAAGAGCGTTACGTTAGAGGTTGATGCCCCCTTCGTTTATGGAAAATTGAAAGGCGAACACGGTGTCCACAGGCTGGTTAGGCTCAGCCCGTTCAACGCTGATAATTTACGCCAGACCAGCTTCGCCAAAGTCGAGGTCATACCCAAGATTGACCAGTCCGACGACCTGCAAATTGACGAAAAAGAGCTCAAAGTCGACGTCTACCGCAGCGGCGGTCATGGCGGCCAATCCGTTAATACAACTGACTCGGCAGTGCGCGTGACCCACCTGCCGACAGGCCTCACCGTTGCTATCCAGAATGAGCGCTCGCAGCTGCAAAACAAGGAAACCGCTATGACTATCCTGCGCTCCAAGCTGGCCCAACTCCAAATCGAGCAGCACGCCGAGAAAATCAGCCAACTCAGAGGACCCAACCAATCGGCGGAGTGGGGCAACCAGATTCGCAGCTACGTGCTGCACCCTTATAAACAGGTCAAAGACCTGCGCACCAGATATGAAACCTCCGATCCAGAGGCCGTTCTGGACGGCGATCTCGACGCCCTGATCAATGCCTATTCCGACTACGCCCTCAACACCTAAGCGCTCAAGTTTTTCTTGACAAGACTAACTGACAGTGATATAATGCGCAACATGGCATTTAGGATACCACCACCCGAATTCACGAGTCATATAATCGCCGAACGAAACAGGCGAGTAGCAGAACGTGATTTAGCTGATACCGCGATAAAGGCGGCTACAGACCAGTCGCCGCAAGTACTCAAGGCGCCTGAGGAGCCCGGCGCGTTACCAGCCACGCCCACTTCAGAATTACCACTGCCCGAAACTAATCCAGCTCCCGAAGCACACGATTAAAACCAATTAGATCAATTACTCACAGAAGCCGGTTCAAGACCGGCTTTCTGCTATAATAGTCCTAATGATTTTGTTGGATCGGGTGACTAAGACCTACGGTCAAAATAATGAGTCCGCGTTGCAGCGCGTAACCCTGCACGTTGATCCTAAGGAGTTCGTTATCGTTGTTGGGCAGAGCGGGGCAGGCAAAACCACCTTGTTGCGGCTATTAACGCGCGAAGAACGGCCGACCAGCGGCAAGATCATCGTCGGCGGCATCGATTACGATAAGCTCAAGGATAAGGACATCCCGATGCTTAGGCGCAAGATCGGCACTGTCTTCCAGGACTTCAAGTTGCTGCCCAATAAGACCGTATTCGAGAACGTCGCCTACGCGCTGGAGATCGTCGGTATCAGCAACCGCGAGATTCGTCACACCGTGCCCAAGGTCCTCGACATCGTCAATCTCAAGGGCAAAGAGAACCGCATGCCGATGGAACTGTCCGGCGGCGAACGCCAGCGCGTGGCCATCGCCCGGGCCGTCGTTCGCCAACCGCGCATCCTGATCGCTGATGAGCCCACCGGCAACCTCGACCCCAAGCACGCCTGGGACGTCATCAAAGTCCTGGAAAAGATCAACCGCTATGGCACTACGGTGCTGCTGACCACCCACAACCAGGACATCGTTAATAAACTCAGGCGCCGCGTCGTTACTATCAGGGACGGCAAGGTTGTCAGCGACCGCGCCAACGCGGGGTACAAGGCTTAAACTATGCAGCGGCGGCTTATCACTTCCTGGCGCATTATCCATACCGGCATCGTCAACTTTATGCGCAACATCAGCCTGGCGGTGGCGGCCATGGCTGTCATGGTGGTAACGCTGACCATCGTGCTGTTTTCGGTCGTTACCAATGCCACGTTCGTCAATACCATCGCCCAAATTACCGACAAGATTGATATCTCCGTTTTTCTCAAGGATTCTGACACTCCGGCCCAGACCCAGCAGCTGCTCGCCCAGCTCAAAAAACTGCCTAACGTCAAAAGCGTCACTTACTTAGACAAAGCCGCCGCTCTCCGGGCCTACGAAAAGCAGAATGCCGGCAACGCGCAACTGCTGACCGCCGTCAGCGAAACCACCAACCCGCTGCCGGCGACGATTCTGATCAAGCCGCTGGACCTTAACAAAATCCAAGACATCAAAGATTTCCTGACCAAACCAGGCGTGGCGACATTGCAATCCGACCAGCCAAGCTATAGCGGCGACCGCAAACAGGCGATTGACAAGATTACCCACGCCACCGACATACTGCGTAAAATCGGTGTCATCACGGTGGCGGTTTTCGCCTTGATCTGCGCGTTGATTATTTTCAACACCATCCAAATGGCTATATTCAACCGCCGCAGCGAAATCACCATCATGCGTCTGCTCGGCGCCAGCACCTGGTACATACGCGGCCCGTTTATTGTCGAGAGTTCGATTTACGGCATACTGTCGGCGGTCTTTTCGGTGCTGATTATTAACGCCGCTTTTCTGGCGGCCAGCGGCGCGCTGCAGGCCAGCAGCCTGGGTCTCTTGGACATCAATTATGCCAGCCAGTACTTCGGCAGTCATTTTATAATACTTTTGACTATGCAGCTTATGCTTGGTATAGTGCTTGGAGCGGCTTCTTCCA
>DATKRL010000006.1:0-3135 GCA_035532255.1 Candidatus Dormiibacterota bacterium
TTCGCCGAGCGGCGCAAGCTCGATCTGTATTACGTCCAAAACTGGAGCTTTTGGAACGACCTGGTGATTCTGGCTAAAACTTTTTGGGTAGTGCTGTTTCACAAGGGAACCCGGGCATGAAAGTCGCCATAGTTTGCGACTGGCTGACCGGCATCGGCGGCGCCGAGCGCGTGGTTTATGAGCTTCACAAGCTCTACCCTGAGGCGCCGATCTACACGTCGCAATACGACCCCGACAAGATCGAGTGGTTCGCCGAGGCGGACGTTCGTACCACCTGGCTGCAAACACTACCCAAAAGCCTTAAAAAGTTCCTGCCCTTGCTGCGGGCCTGGACTTTCAGCCGGCTAGACCTCAGTGAATACGACTTGGTACTTTCCTCCAGCGGTGCCGAAGCCAAGGGTATTCGTACCGGTCCGAACACGCTGCATATCTGTTATTGCCACTCGCCTACGCAATATTATTGGGTCCGTTACGACGAGTATTTGAAGCGCCCGGGTTTTCCGCGCGGCCTCAACTGGCTAGCCCGTATCGGGCTTAGGCTGTTGGCCGGTCCGCTTAGGCGCTGGGACCGCCGCGCCGCCAAGCGGCCCGATTATCTGGTGACGAATTCCACGCACACTCAAGCCATGATCAAGCGCTACTATCGTCGTGATTCAGTGGTCATCGCGCCGCCGGTCGAAACTAACCGCTTCCGCGCGCGGGACAAAACGACTCTGCGTCACGGCTTCGTAGTAGCCGGGCGCCAGACGCCCTACAAACGCTTCAGCCTGGCTATCAGGGCTTGCGATGAAATCAGGGTGCCGCTAGTGGTAATTGGCAACGGGCCCGACCACAAACGGCTAGAAAAGTTGGCTGATAAGTTGCCGGGGCGCGGGACGACGTTCCTGACTAATGTCAACGATAGCGAAATTGTCGATCATTTTGGAACGGCACTCGGCTTCATTCTGCCCAACATGGACGACTTCGGCATCGTGGCCGTTGAGGCCATGGCTGCCGGCACACCGGTTATCGCTTATAATAAAGGTGGCGCGACGGACTACGTAGTGCCGGGCAAGACCGGCCTGCTTTTCGATAAGCAGAACGTTAAAAGCCTAGCCAAGGCGCTGGAAACGGCCATAGCCAAATCGTTTGACTACGAGGCGATCGCCGAGCACGCCGACCAATTTTCGGTGGCGGTTTTCATTAAAAACATGCAGAATTATATAAAAGAACGTTTAGCTGAAAGGTCTGGTCAGTAAGGTATGTGCGGAATCGTTGGCTATATTGGCAAAAAATCAGGCGTAGACGTAGTTTTGAGCGGCCTGGAGGCGCTGGAATACCGCGGCTATGACTCGGCTGGTATCGCCCTTATTGAGAACGGGCATAACCGGGTCGTCAAGCAAACCGGTCGGGTTAGCGGTCTGGTTCAGAGCGTAGAGGGCCAAAAGCTAGATTCGCATCTGGTTATAGGCCATACTCGCTGGGCGACACACGGCTCACCGACTATCATTAATGCCCATCCGCAGACTAACAATGCCGGAACGATTTCCGTCGTCCACAATGGCATCATCGAAAACTTCGCTGAATTGCGCGAACGGCTGGAAAAAGAAGGCTATCATTTTGTCTCACAGACCGATACCGAGGTTATACCTAACCTGATAGATTTTTACGCCAAGCAGTTGCCATCATTCGAGGCGGCTTTCAAGGCGGCCCTGAATGACGTCCGCGGCGCCTACGCTATCGCCGCCATCACCACCTATGAGCCAGATATTTTGTACGCCGCGCGGCTGTCCAGCCCATTGGTAATAGGCGTTGGCAAAGGCAAGCACATCCTGGCTTCCGACCCGACGGCTATTATGAACCATACCAAGAAAGTTATTTACCTGGAGGATTACGACGTAGCAGTCATTAAGAACGGCAAGGTTACCATCCGCAACCTCAAGGACAACCACAAGATCGCGCCGGCCGTCGAACTGCTGGATTACGATAACGAGCAGGCCGAGCTCGGCCACTTCCCGAACTTTATGCTCAAGGAGATCTTCGAGACGCCGGCCACTATTCGTTCCGCCACATTAGGGCGGGCTCTGTCCCATCGCAACTTAGTCAAACTTGGTGGATTAGAAAACGCGCTTGGCCGCTTGAAACAGCTTGATCGCATCGTGATAGCCGCTTGCGGTACCTCATATTATGCCGGCCTGGTCGGCGAATACCTGATTGAGGAGTTGGCCGGTATTCCTGTAGAGGTACACTTGGCCAGCGAGTTTAAGTATCGGGATGAACCTTTTTCGCAAAGCACCGGCCTGCTGGTAATTTCGCAGTCCGGCGAGACCGCCGATACCATTGCCGCCCTCAAGAAAGTCGAGGATTACGGCGTGCTGAGGATCGGTATAGTCAACACTGTAGGCAGTACCATCGCCCGTATGACCGACACCGGCGTCTACTGTCACGCCGGACCCGAACGTGCCGTGGCCAGTACCAAGGCATTCATCGCTCAGGTAACGGTGTTGCTCTTGATAGCCTTGCATATGAGCAACGGCGCAACCAAACGATTCAAACCACTGCTTGAAGAGCTGGACGCCCTGCCCGCCAAAGCCCAGGCCATTCTTGATAAAGCTGACGAAATCAAACATATAGCCGAGAAGTACGCTAATTACCACGATTTTCTATACATAGGGCGGCACAACTCCTACCCGTCGGCCATGGAAGGCGCCCTCAAGCTCAAGGAAATCGCCTACACCCATGCCGAGGCCTACGCCGCCGGCGAGATGAAGCACGGCCCGCTGGCGATGATCGACAAGGACTTCCCGACTTTTGTGATTGCCACCGACTCGCCACTGCTGGAAAAGACCTATTCCAACATTCAAGAGATCCGCGCCCGCGGCGGACCGGTCGTGGCTATAGCCACCAGAGGTAATAATACGATTAAAAAACTAAGCGACGACGTCATATACGTACCCGAAACCCAGCCCGAAACCCAGCCAATCCTGCACGCCATAGCCACCCAACTCTTCGCATACTACATAGCTACAGCCCGCGGCTATGACGTCGACCACCCCCGCAACCTGGCCAAGTCAGTTACGGTCGAGTAGATGGATCCTATATCAGCAAAAACTCTCTGACCGGTATTGTTACTTTTTTGTATATCCAGCTTCAATT
>DATKRL010000007.1:0-5439 GCA_035532255.1 Candidatus Dormiibacterota bacterium
GTTACACCGGCGCGTGGCTACAGTCCCGACATGAGCAGAACAGCCTGCTTACCGGCAGCTTCAGCGGTCAGAAGAAAATTGTCACTTCCCAAAGCCAACTGATCAGCCGGATCGCCAAAGAAGTAGGGCCGAGCGTGGTCAGCGTTAATGTCGACATTACCAATACCGCGGCCGGCGGCGGCTTCGGCCTGTTCGGTTTTTCTCAGCCGGAACAAGAGCAGGCGGCCGGGACAGGCATAATTATTTCTTCAAGCGGTTTGATAGTAACCAACCGCCACGTGGTGCCGGCCGGCACCACCAGCGTCAGCATTACCCTCAGCGACGGGACTGAACTAAAAAACGTGTCGGTCGTCGGGCGTACCTCTGATAGCGATAACTTGGATGTGGCTTTCCTAAAGATTAACGACACGCAGGGCCACAAATTGACGCCGGCCGCGATTGGCGATTCCTCGACGGTCCAGGTCGGTGATGACGTGGTCGCTATCGGCAACGCCTTGGGCCAATTCCAGAACACCGTCACTAGCGGCATTATCTCTGGTTACGGCCGCAGCGTCCAAGCCGGGGACAGTTCCGGCAGCGGTTCGTCCGAAAGCCTGGTTGACCTGTTCCAGACCGATGCCGCCATCAACGAAGGCAACTCCGGCGGCCCCCTGGTCAACCTCAATGGCCAAGTAATCGGTATCAACACGGCTACTGCCGGCAATGCCCAGAACATAGGTTTCGCTATTCCGATCAATGACGTCCGGGGCTTGATCAGCCAAGTGCTAAAAACAGGGAAGTTCGCGCGGCCGTACCTGGGCGTGCGTTATGTCCAGCTGACAGCTGACCTGGCTAACGAATTTGGCCTTAGCGTCACGAACGGTGCCTTCATCGCGCCCAGCAATGATCCGGCCAACTCATCAGTTATAGCCGGCGGTCCGGCCGACCAAGCCGGCCTTCAAGAAAGGGATGTTATAACCCAGGTCGACGGGCACGGCATCGACCAAACCCACTCGCTCACTAGTTTGCTCGATAGCCACCAGCCGGGTGATAAAGTTGTTCTAACTGTCATGCGCGGCAATCAGACACTACATATTAACGTCACTTTGGGCAGCGCGCCCAGCAGCTAAACCGCTTTTTTGCGCAATTCTGACTTGTCTGCCAGCCTGCCGCCGGCTTTGCCTGCGAACCTCGAATTAATGATTTTTGTATCCAGTTTTATTAACAATAAAATGTATTTAGGGCGTTGTAAAAACCTGGATGAAATCGTCCGTTTTGACTATTTTGTATCCGGCCTGGCCAGCGATCTCCCGTAAAACGGCGTGTTGGGGCGGCAAAGCCTCAATTAAAATATACAACGGTTTACTGTCGAGGGTTTTTATCTGATCAAATAGCTTACGGTATAAATCAAGCCCGTCCGGGCCACCAAAAATAGCCAGCTTAGGTTCTCTCATAGCCGCTGGATTGATCTGAAAACTATCTGGAACATAGGGTAGGTTACAGAGCAGCACGTCATAGCCCCCCTTGGCTTGAGCCAAAAGGTCGCTTTTGATGATACCGGAGTTTAATGTAAATTTATCTACATTCATTTCAGCCACTTTTAGGGCCTTTGGATCGATATCCAGCAGATCAACTTGGATATTTGGTACCTCCAGGGCGGCCGTAATACCCAGCGCGCCGCTGCCGGCCCCAACGTCGGCAATTATCAGCTTTTGCTTGTTATTAGGCTTCAGGCGTCCATCTCGGGCCAAAGCCTTAAAAAGGTCGATCATGGTTTCGGATTCGGGTCTTGGCTCCAAAACGGCCGGGGTGATCACAAAATCGCGACCATAGAATTCGGTCCACCCGCGGATGTAGGCAAGCGGTTCATGCCCGGCCCGCCGGTTGAGCAAATTTGTGAGTTTTCGCATTTTGGCGGTAGGTATTTTGGCTTCCGGGTGCGCCAACAGCCAGGCCCGGTCCCGTCCCATTACGTCCTCCAGCAAAACCACCGCGTCCAGCCGCGCCGTCCCTACGCCCGCGGCCGCCAGTTGGTGCTCGGCCTGTTTGAGCCACTGCTTAAGATCCATGGCTCAGTAGGTCGTGTTCGGCGGCTTGGAGGCGGTCGATCAGGTCGTCGATTTCACCGTTTAGGGCGCCTGGAATATTGGAGCGCGAGTAACCTATACGGTGGTCGGTGATGCGGTCCTGAGGGAAGTTGTAGGTGCGGATCTTCTCTGAGCGGTCGCCGGAGCCGATCAACTTGCGGCGGGCGTCGCTGAGTTCTTTTTGTTCTTCGTCTATCTTCATCTGAAGTAAGCGGGAACGTAGCACGCTCATGGCCTTGGCCTTGTTCTTGATCTGGGATTTTTCGTCCTGATTGGAGACGACCAGGCCGGAGGGCAGGTGGGTTATGCGGACTGCCGAGTCGGTGGTGTTGACGCTCTGGCCACCGTGGCCGCCGCTGCGGTATACGTCGACGCGCAAGTCGGCCGGATCGATTTCTACATCTGTTTCTTCGGCTTCAGGCAGGACGGCCACGGTGGCCGTCGAAGTGTGAACTCGGCCCTGGCTCTCAGTGATCGGCACGCGCTGGACGCGGTGGACACCGGCCTCAAACTTGAGGTTTTTGTAGGCTTCCGGACCATGTACGGCAAAGGTGATTTCTTTGAAACCGCCGACTTCGTTGGGCGATTCGCTGATCAGCTTGATCTTGTAACGGTGGTTTTCGGCCCAGCGGGCGTACATCCGGTAGAGTTCGCCGGCGAACAGGCTGGATTCGTCACCGCCGGCTGCCGCCCGAATCTCGATAATGACGTCGCGGCTGTCGTTGGGGTCCTGGGGCGTCAGGGTATTTAGCAGCGCCGTCTCGTTGGCAGAGATTTTGGATTCTAACTCCTCAAGTTCGGCCTCTGCCATCTGTCGCAGCTCGGAATCCGCGCCGCCTTGCAATTCTTCGGCTGAGGCTTTGGCCTTGGCGAGCCTGGATTTTTCGTCGAACAGGGCAATGGTTGCTTCTAATTCGCTCTTGCGCTTGGCCAGCTTGGGATAATTTTTGTCAGCATAAATAGCCGGATCCTGGAGTTTGGCATCCAGGTCGGCTAGTTCGGCGCGTAGCTGCTGTTCTTTCTGTTCCATTTTTCTAACTATACTTAAATTTAAGTACTTAGGTACTCAAATCCGAGTATACCCTACAATGACTATATATAACAGAGGTAATAAGTCGGCCCTCAGGCAGAGCTACTGCTTCGGCTTGGCGCTTTCGACGGTGGCCATGGTGCGGGTCTCGGCTTTGGCTACCTTGGCGGCGGCCCGCTGAGCTTCCTTCTTGGCGGCAGCGGCGCGCTTGGTCTTGGCTTCGGCGCCGGCAGCGGCGCGGGCCTTGAACTTGTCGACGCGGCCTTCGATGTCGAGGATGCGTTCTTCACCAGTGAAGAAGGGATGAGAAGCGCTGGTGATGTGAACTTTGATCAGGGGATATTCCTGACCGTCCTCCCACTTGGTGGTCTCCTCGGCGGCGACCGTTGAGCGCGTCAAAAACCTGAACCCATTGTTCAGGTCTTCGAATACGACCAAGCGGTAATTATCCGGGTGCAAGTCTTTTTTCATATCGGCCCATAATATCACATCTGTTAGCCGGAGGTCAACAGCGTATGGCCCGGCGCTTCTGCTATGATTAGAACAATGATCCGCGCAGCGATATTTGATATGGACGGACTGCTGATCGACAGCGAACCGTTGTGGAAGCGGACTAATTACGAAACTTTCAAGACGCTTGGCATTGAGATCACGGCGGAGCTACGGCATAACATGATGGGGCGGACGTCCGCTGAAAATGTCGCTTATCTGTATGGACAACATCCCTGGAAAGGGCCTTCGCTCGAAGAAGTTGAGACGATGATCAGGGATGAAATCATCAGACTGGTCAAAGCCGAAGGCACGCTGAAACCGGGTGTTCACCAAGCTCTGTCTGTTTGTAAGAAGGCCGAGCTGTCGGTCGCCATAGCGTCGTCGTCGAACCAGGTGATCATTGACGCCGTGGTTGATACTCTCGAGATTCGTGAGCATTTCGACCACATTTATTCGGCCCAATTTGAGCCTTATGGCAAGCCGCATCCCGGGGTTTTCATAAAGGTTGCCAAGCATTTCAAAGTCCGCCCGGAGGACTGCCTGGTCTTCGAAGATTCGCCGTCGGGGGTGCTAGCCGCTAAGTCCGCCCGGATGGTGTGCGTGGCTGTGCCGGAACCGTCAGCCAAAGATAATCCCTTCGTCCAGACAGCCGACGTTATCCTCGATTCTCTCGAGCAGTTCGACACTGAGATACTCAAGAATCTAGGCTAGAGCTCAGCCAAAGCTATACCGCAGACTTTGCCCAAAGTCTTGCCGTCAGTGTAAGCTCCGCCAGCGATTCTAACACCTCTGACGTTTTCGTCAGTGACTATTCTGGCATGGTCAAAACCAAAACTTTGGCCTAGCCGGGCTTGCCCGCGTATATCTTCGTAGGACCACAATTGTTCGGCCAGTTCGTACTGGTCGAATTTGTGAGAAAAGACATAAATGACCGGTGCGCCGCCATCAGGGAAGTGCCGCTTATAGAAATCATGATTGGGATGCGTTATCAGCTCAGGATGGGCCACAACTAGCGAGGTTTCTGCCGGCAGTTGGATGGCTAAGTTGATGGCTATCTGGCCCGTGTTGGCGAACAGGCTGCGGTTGCGATCGTCAAAATCCTCGCGGCTCTCGGGTAGCAGTTTATTGATTTTTTCCAGGTGCTCGGGCACGGGCACGCTGCCCCTGGTGCGTCGGGAGCGCCTTAACCAGTCAAACAGCTCGGGGTTTTTAGTAAAACCGACGCCTAACAATGTGCCGTTGCGAGTGTAGGATTTGGTGCCGCTCTCGACGGCTATGACTCGGTCACCTTCATTTATCATCTCGCCCAGCTGTAAGCCGGTCGAGAGCGGCAGCGTATTATCTATGACTAAGGTTGGCTGTTTATCACTTTCTCGGGCTTGCTGTACGAGGGCGGCTGTATCTAGCACCGGAACATTCAAATAGTTGGCTACGGTTTCGACCACGACCACATCAGGCTGCCGCTTGTCCAATACACTTTTAACATTTTCCGGGTCGCCGCTGTCAAAATAATAGACTTTCCCCCGTTTTTCTCTTACCCATTGCTCGATGTAGCGTTTGGTTTGACTATAGGTATCACCCGAACAGGCCACCACCGGATCTTCAGTGTCACTAACATGCAAGCCGACATCAATGGCTTCTGTCACCGCCGACATACCTGAGTTATATGACAGCAAAATAGTTTCATCGACACCAGCCAGATGAGCAATCCGGGCCTGAACCTCGCCCAACAGCTCTGAGCCGTCCCGGGGGTAGAGGTCTATGTTTTCAAATCTGGCTTTACCGTCAAGACCTTGGCGGAGTTCAGCCACGGAAGCAAAGTCCGGTACGACGGTTTCCAAAGTCGCTGCA
>DATKRL010000008.1:0-4867 GCA_035532255.1 Candidatus Dormiibacterota bacterium
ACCATTCCCAAATCGGCCCTAGCCGGGCAGCAATCCATCCCGGTCAAACTACAAAGTTCGCCCACCAAGCCGTCTCTCGGCTGGCGCCTAACGCACCCTTTTTAGATAATCCAATTCTGGCCTTCGTTACAGGGAGCCGCATCCTTAGCTTTAATGACTGACTCTTGAGCTTCTTCATACTCTTGCTGCTGGCCTGCGGGTAATGCCAGGAGGGTTGCCGGCAGATCTATGACAATGGTTTTAAGTTCCTCGACTTCTTCGGAAGTCAACTCTATCAACGTAGGGATGTTTGGCCATTCATGGCTTTTCATAAATAACAGTTTAACACAACAATGGTGGGTAGTGAGGTAGTCGGATGGAACCGCTTACTACCAAGCCTAACTACTTTAGCTGAGCAGCTAGAAGAGCTTGGTCTTGTGTACTACAACGGCAGCGCAAGTTATGTTGAGTCGGAACAGAAATAGCCATGTATAGACTCATCGATTTGTGCGCTATTAGCTATAGCTTACTTGTAGACCTGATTGTGCGTGCCAATATCGAGCAGGACAATCGCATCTTCAACCTCTACATAGATAGCCCGTATTTCGCCTGTTACAGAGAAAGCACGCTTACCAGCAAGTTTGCCAGTAAGCGCATGGTCATGCAACGGATCATCAAGTTCTCCGATCATAAACATCAGCAGTCGTTCCTTAAACTGATTTGTAAGCATGCTGTTCGGTCTGATTCGTTGCTTGAAATGCTTTTCGAACGTTCTATCACGCTTAATCGGTTTCACGACTACAGGTCTTTCATGAACTCGTCAACAGTCTTAAACGGGCCGGTTAGATTAACACCCTTCTTAGCTTCTTCTGCTGCTTTGTTAAGACGGGCGGCCGCGGCGGCACTTGGTTCGCCCCACTCATCAACGTCAAGATTTATACGACGTCCGTCAACGGCAGCTTTAATAATAACTCGTAAATACGCCTGTGCTGAATCAAAGCCGAGTTGCTTCGCCTTGGCCGTAAACTTTTTGCGGATGGTCGGTTCTATAGGAACATGGATAGTAGATGTATCGCTCATGACTATAGGATATCAAAGAGATATAATTATGTCAATAGTAATAATCCAACAATACCGTCAAAGAGGACTTGAACCCCGGATAACAGAGGTAATATTTAATGAAAATAGAAAAGGCGCTCGATACTATGTATCGTCGCCTCTGATGCCTAAAATGGTGGGTGATGAGGGACTCGAACCCCCGACCCTCTCGGTGTAAACGAGATGCTCTAGCCAACTGAGCTAATCACCCACGCAATCAATGCCTGGTGGGGACGAGAGGACTTGAACCTCCACAGGATTGCTCCCACTACCACCTCAAGGTAGCGCGTCTACCAATTCCGCCACGTCCCCGTGGAAACCATAATATCGTATCTGTTTTAGGGCAAAAACTCAAGCCTTGGGGCGGCGGGCTGGTTTGCGGCGCTCCGTGATAGAAACTACGCCCTTGAAAGCGACGACCACCCAGATAACATTCAAGAACACTGTGATATAGGCCCGGAAATGGACCTGGTATATGATCAATAGCACTCCGCCGAGCAAGTTATCGAGTTCATACAGTATGGACTTCCCCGACCACCTGCCTATGCTTATGCGGTAAAAGCCGAACAGGATTAGCAAGGAGCCGGCTATTCCCAGGATGTCAAAAAATACGTCTTTCATGCTTTTTACGAGCGGGGCAGGTGGTCGTAAAGGTGGTCAATACTGTAATCGCTACGAATAATGTTTTTGATGTCTTCTAGCGAGGTGCCGAATTTGACGCCTGGGTTGAGCGTGCCGTAGGGATCGAAGATCTGTTTGACTTTTTGCAGCAGGGCGTAAGGTTCCGGGCCGTACATGGCCTCCAGGTAAGGCGTGCGCAAGCGGCCGTCGCCATGCGTCGCGCTGATGCTGCCGCCCAGACGCAGGACTAGCTTGTAGAATTCGTCCATCAGGCGGAAGACTTTCTGGCGGTCACCGACCTGCCCCAAGTTGAGCCGCGGCCTGAGTTGTAAGACGCCGTCACCAGCATGGCCCCATACGCCTGGACGCAGGTTGTTGGCCGCCAGCAAGTCGTAAATTCCGTCTAGGTATTCGCGCAAGCGGTCGGGCGGAACGGCGGCGTCAAACAACGGCAGAGCCTGCAGCAGGCCTTCGTTGTGGCCGATCAGCGAACTGGTTGCCTGGCGGACTTTCCAGAACAGCTGTTGTTGCTCGGCGTCAGTGGCCACCTGATAGCCCACGGCGTATTCGTCGAGAATCTTTTCGGCTTGTCTGAGTGGCTTTTTGGCTTTGCGTTCACCACCGTCAAACTCGACCAGTAAGGTAATCGGCGAAAACGGCGGCTTAAAGACGTCTTTCAGTTGGTTGGGATTGAGGTCATGAACCTGTTGCAGAACATGCTCGTCGACCAGCTCGATGGCGCTGGGCGGTTCCGAAAGCGCCCTCAGCTCCAAGATGGCGTCTTGGGTTTGCTGCAGGCTGTCAAACCTGGCCAACATCAGCGCGGTTTGGGCGTCGTGCGGTTCGGTACCGAGCACGGCTTCGGTGATGATGCCAAGCGTGCCCTGGCTGCCTACGAACAAAGGTGTCAGGTCGAATGAACCGTCGGGGCGTTTGATATCAAGCAGATCATACCCGGCATTGTTACGGGCAACATTGCGGGCCAGGCTTTCGAGAACTTGGTGCCGTTCTTCTAGTAGCGTATCAATTGAGCGATAAATTTCGCCCTCGAACGTGGCCAGGCCAAGCTTTTTGCTTAGTTCGCGCTTGCTCAAGCGCCTGGTCTCGATTACCTCGCCGTTGGCCAGGACAACGCGCAGGCTCTTGACGAAAGCTCTGGTGTCGCCGTATTTGACGGACTTCTCACCGGAGGCGTTATCGGCGATGGCCCCACCGACCGTCGAATATTCCAGAGACGGCGGGTAGGGCGGCAGGAAGCGGCCATGGGTGTAAAGCGTTTGCTGCAACTTGCCATAGTTGATGCCGGGCTCGACGGTCACGACGTTAGCTTTGGTGTCGAGTTCCAGGACGCGGTTCATGTGAGCCGGGAATACCAGCAGAATGCCGCTGCTCAGTGCCGCGCCGGTCTGGTTGGTGCCGGAACCGCGGGCCGTTATGGGAATAACGCGGCCCCGCTCAGCCAGTTGCCAGCTGAAGCGGGCAGTTTTGCGAACGTCGTTCTCATTCCTCGGATAAACGATCAGCTGCGGCGCCACCTGCAGGATACTATCGTCAGTGGCAAAGTAGCGGCGGGCATCAGTGCTCGTGATAATCTCCCCTACTAGGTGCTCCTGCAGATAATGCGCGACTTTACTCATCGGCCCCTTTGTCCCCCCTTAGAACTCCACGTAATGTATAGCAGTTATGATAGCACATCGCCACCCGGGTCGCTCGCGGTTTTCCACTGGTGACCGGCATAAATCGGGACTGGTGGGGATGAGAGGACTTGAACCTCCACGAACCGAAGTTCACTAGCTCCTGAAGCTAGCGCGTCTACCAATTCCGCCACATCCCCATGTGGTTGAGACCATCATATCGTATCTGTTTTACCTAAGAATTTCAAGCCTCAGTTGGTGACTTTGGCTTCGTGGATTTCCCAGTTTTGGACGTTATCCAAGCGGTCGGTAGCGGTATTGAGGCCTTGGTCGCCCAGACCTGCCACCGGACCTTGGGTCAGATACAGCAGCCGCGGCTCGTAAAGACCAAGCGCCGGGGCGTCCTGCTGCCAAGCCTGCAAAAAGGGCTTGTATTTGATGGTCCTCAGCGCCGGGTCAAGACGGGTGCGGCCGGCTTCCAGCGCGGCGTCAGCAGTGGAGTTCTTCCATTCGGACAGGTTCAGCCGGTTAGCGGAACGGATGTCAGCCTGGGAGCTATCCCAGTAAACAAAAACGTCGGGGTCAGGCCCGATAGAAATGCCATACAACACGGCGTCATAACTGTGGTAAGCCAGGGTGCTCTGGAAATCGCCGCCGCTTTGCAGTTGCACGCGCGCGTCAACGCCGGCGGCCCGCCAATCACGCTGCAGTTCGCTTGTCACGGCCCGGTATTCCGGCGTGTCGGCAGCGCTGAGGGTGAAGCTCAAGCGTTGGTTAGCCTTGCTGCGGATACCATCTTTGCCGACCTGCCAGCCATCGGCAGCCAGGGCTCCCTGCGCGGCACTCAGATCAAAACCGGGTTGGGCCAATGCCGGATCATATCCCGGCTGGCCGGGTAACAGCGGTTCCCGGACGGCGCGGGTCTGATAGTCCAAGCCGGCGATGGCACGCGGCACATCAGCTGCCCGCACCAGCGCTTGCCTCACCTGTTTGTCGGCCAGGACGCCACTGGAAGTTTTGAAAAAGACCATATTGGCGGCTCGCAGCGGCAGATCGTGACGCACCACCGAACGGTTGCCTTTGGCCGCGACCGGCACATGGCTCAGGCCTTCGGCCGCCGTCAAACGGCCAGCCGTGAAAGCTCTCGCCAATTCCGTATCGGTTGCGAAGACCTGGACCACGAATTTTTGCAGTTTGGGCGCGCCGGCCTGGTAGTGGGCAAAAGGCGTCAAGGCAATTTGCTCGCCGGTTTTGTCGGGGTCGCCATTGCCGGTCACCTGCACAGCCTGCCAGGCGAACGGCCCGGCCCCGACCGGGTGCAAGGTGTTGAAGTCGGCTGAACGCAGGTCGGACGGCGGCACGCTTGCCAGCAGGTGTTTTGGCACGATTCCGTTAGTCAGGTTATAGGGGAAAGGCGCCAGCGCCTCGGGCAGTTTGAAAACCACGGTATGGGCATCCGGCGCCGTGACGGTGACGCTACGCCAGTTGTTCTGCAGCGGCGACTGGGCATCCGGATTCTGGATCATTTGATAGGT
>DATKRL010000009.1:0-21420 GCA_035532255.1 Candidatus Dormiibacterota bacterium
CTACTATACGGAGTATATGAGTACCGCGCGGACTTGGCGAACCGAATCCACCGATGCAGAAGCTACCTTAGACCTGGCCAGGAAGGTAGGACATAATATGCGCGGCGGCGAGGTCATTGAGCTAGTCAGCGATCTTGGCGGTGGCAAGACTACGTTTGTGCGCGGTCTGGCTGCCGGGCTGGGCAGCCATGATGCCGTACGCAGCTCCAGCTTTACCTTGAGTAACCGTTACCGCGCCGAAAACCTTACTCTCCATCATTTCGACTTTTACAGGCTGTTTGAGCCGGGCATTATGCGCGACGAACTCGCGGAGGTTTTGGCCGACCCGCAAGCGGCCGTAGTTGTGGAGTGGGGAAAGATTGTCGAGGATGTCTTGCCCGGCAGGCGCGTGACCATTCACATCAGGGCCACTTCCGAGACCGGCCGGGAGTTCATAATCTCCTATCCTCCCAGTCTGGCTTACCTAATACCGGATAAAACTTAACAAGTTAAGCATGTTGATACTAACTATTCGCACCGACAAACCGGAAGCCGAACTTGGCCTCTTTGAAGACAAGACCAAGCTGGCTTATTCGACCTGGCCGGCCCATCGCCAACTGGCCGAAACTATCCACGCCAAGATCAAAGAGCTCCTGGAATCCCAAGGCCGTGGGCTGAATGATCTAGATGGCCTGGTAGTTTTCCAAGGACCGGGCAGTTTCACCGGTCTGCGCATCGGCTTAAGTGTCAGCAACGCCTTGGCCTATGGCTTGCAAGTCCCAATTGTCGCGACTCGTGGCAGAAACTGGATCGCTCAGGGTACAGGTCATCTGAAGCGGGACAAAAATGACCATATCGTCTTGCCGGAATACGGCGCTCCGCCGCACATTACGCCTCCCAAGAAGTAGAATTGACAATGCCATGCTACCAGATATAATCACAAGCAGGATAGTTAACCCAAAAAAGTTAACAAAAAGGCGTGGAGCAAAAACATATGTCTGAACGGGCACACATAGGTCTGGACAACCCGGCATTTAGTGGCCGGCTACGCCGCCCATTCGTGCCGCCCGCGTCGCGCGTAGCCAAAACCGACCCGGAGCAAAGTTTCTTAACCGACTACGTTGCGCGCCGGCCGGCGGCTAATCAACTGCCCGAAATACCTGAACCGGCTGATATCCAGCCCGCTTCCAGCTCCAGCATAGCGGCTTTCGTAACTGCCAACGCGGCGACCGCCCCGCTGGTTTTTCACGAAAAACAGACGGCATTGGCTAGTTCTGAAGCCACGCCATTGCCGGCGGTGGATTTGGAACCAATAGAAGACCCGGACGCCCCGGCAGCTTCATGGCTTGAGGCCTGGCAGGACCAACTAATCCGATGGGTTACTAATCTACAGGCCAAACTTGAACCCGTCTCGAGGCATTATTCACCGTTGCAGCTATCACTGTTCGGTATGGCTTGCCTGGTGTTCGTAATCGGCGCCCTCACCAGCCTGCAGACGGCCGAGAGCAACCATAATGCCGCGGCGCAGGTGTCGGCTCTCTTCAGGCAAGTCAATCGACAAACGGCTGGCAGCGTTTTGCAAAGCTCGGTGCCAAGTACCGCCAAACCGGCAGCTTCGGCCTTTAGCCAGTACACGGTCGCACCGGATCTGGCACGCTACATCAGGATCCCCAAGCTGGGGGTTGACGCCCGCGTCACGCAGGTCGGCGTCACCAATTCGGGCGCGCTAGGTACGCCTGACAATATAAATGACACGGCCTGGTACAACGCCAGCGCCAAGCCCGGACAGCCCGGCGCCACATTAATTGAAGGCCATGTTTCCAGCGGGACGACCGCGGGCGTTTTTTATAATCTTAAAGCTTTGGCTCCCGGGGACACCATCCAGGTTGAGCGTGGCGATGGCACAGTGCTTAATTATCAGGTTGTCAGAACCCAGGCTTATGCCGCCAACAATGTCGACATGCAAGCCGCCGTTACGCCTGTCACTGCCGGCCGGCCAGGGCTAAACCTCATTACCTGCAACGGCCAGGTGGCGCCGGGCGCTGATTTTAATCAGCGCCTGATAGTTTTCGCACAACAGGTTTGACCGAATAATCCGCCAGCTTAGTGTTGACCCGCGCCCGATTTTTGGCGTATATTGAACGTCAGGAATTGCCGCGTTTTGAGAGCGCATAAGTAATCCTTCAGTCAATATTATTGGAATTTCAGATTAGTTTTTCAGACTAGAGAAGTGATAGCGATTGTCTGAAGCATACTTTTCTGCGAGATAGAAAGGACAGGTCATGATAGAAGCACTGCTTGCTATAGCCGGGCTGATTGCTGGCTTTGGCGCCAGCGTAGCCCTTAACAAACAACGTCTCGGTTCGGCCGAGGAGCGCGCCAAAAAAGAACTGCAGCGAGCCAAAAAAGAAGCCGAAAAGCTAGTTGAACAGGCTCGCGAGGATGCCAACAAGGCTGTCGAGGAGACACGCAAAGAAGAACAAACTCGCCGCAAGGAACTAAAAGAGCTGGAACAGCGTCTGGTCACCCGCGAGGAAAACCTGGACAAGAAAATCGACGAACTGGACAAGCGCAAAGAGCATTTGCGCAAAGACGAAGACGAAGTCGAGCAGCTCAAAAACGAAATCCGCGAGATTCGCACCAAGCAGCAAGACAAGCTGGAAAAGATCGCCAAGCTTAGTAAGGCCGATGCCGCCGACAAGCTGATGCAGATGACCGAACGCGACATTAAGAACGACCTGCTCGGCTTAGTCAACAAACTGCAAAACGAAGCCCGCGATAACGCCGAAGAGAAGGCCGCCCTAATCATCACTACGGCCATGGAACGCATGGCCAGCGAAGTCACGGCCGAACGGACAATCACCAGCATCAAGCTGGAAGACGAAGAAATGAAAGGCCGAATCATCGGCAAAGAGGGCCGCAATATTCAGGCTCTGCAACGCGCCACTGGTGTTGATATCATGGTGGATGACACGCCGGGCTATGTCGTTCTAAGCAGCTTCGACCCGGTCCGCCGCGAAGTCGGCCGCCAAGCCCTCGAGATGCTGATGAAAGACGGACGCATCCATCCCGGCCGCATCGAAGAAGTCGTTGCCAAGGCCCAAAAGAACGTCGAAAAAGACGTTATCCGGGCTGGCGAAGACGCCGCCCGTGAGGTTGGCATCGTCGGCATTCCTAAAGAAATTTTGCAGCTGCTTGGCGAGCTCAAGTACCGTACCAGTTACGGCCAGAACGTGCTCAAGCACTCCACCGAAATGGCTCATCTGGCCGCCGTTATCGCCGAGGAAGTCGGCGCCGACGTCAAAATTGCCAAATACTCCGCTCTGGTCCACGACATCGGCAAGGCCTTGACGCACAAGATGGAGGGCAAGCACCACCACATCAGCGGCGAAATCCTGCGCAAGTACGGCGCGCCCGAAGAAGTCGCCCTGGCTGCCGAACAGCACCACGACGACGTCGAGGCCACCTCGGTCGAAGCCCTCATCATCCGGACGGTCGACGCCATCAGCGCCTCCCGCCCGGGCGCTCGCAACATTTCCGCCGAGAACTTCGGCGAGCGCATGAAAGATCTAGAGAACGTCGCCAACGGCTTCAAAGGCATCGAGAAGTCTTACGCCATCAGCGCCGGCCGCGAAGTCCGCGTCTTCGTCAAACCCCAGCAAATCGATGACCTCAGCGCCATCAAGCTGGCCCGCGACATCGCCACCAAGATCGAATCGACCATGCAGTACCCCGGCACTATCAAGGTGAACGTCATTCGCGAAACCCGTGCCGTCGAATTCGCTAAATAGTTTTGCCGGCCAGCCTCATGGCGCGTTACTGTGTCACAGGCTCCGAGTCGCAGTCGCCGTACCCGCCAGTACGGCTCCTTTGCGATTCTCGCCTCTTCCTTGTACCGCGCTCATGCAAAACGATTTGGCCCAAGAGGTATAATTAACCAAATGAAAAGAGCTGTTATCCTCCACGGCACCAGTGCTGACCATACGCACAACTGGTTTCCATGGCTCAAGATTGAGCTGGAAAGGCGCGGCTACACGGTTTGGGTGCCGGATTTACCGGAGGCTAATAAGCCCAACATTGAGCGCTACAATGACTTCTTGCTGAATAGCGACTGGGATTTTACGGATAACCTGGTTATTGGCCATTCTTCTGGCGCTGTTGCTATACTCGGGCTGCTGCAGGCATTGCCCTCCGATACAAAAATTGACACGGCAATTTTAGCAGGCGCCTTCACTAAACGTTTGAGCGAAAGTCCTAGCTGGGAAATGCTGAGAGAACTGTTCGGCAAGCCGTTTGACTTCAAGGCTATCAAGCAGAAAGCTAGCAAATTTATTTTTGTGCACTCCGAGGATGATCCTTATTGTCCGATTGAACAAGCTCAGTACCTATGCGGACAACTGGATGGCGAATTCGTTAAGTTCAACGGGATGAAACATTTTTCATACAGTCTCGATAAACGTTTTAAGCAATTTCCTGAACTGCTCGAGATAATTGATACGCGGATAGCATGAAAATACTCTACGTCGGTGACGTGATGGGGGAAGTGGGTGTTGAAATTGTTGAAAAAGTTTTGCCTGGGCTTTGCGGAGAAAAGCAAATTGATTTAGTAATTGCCCAGGCCGAAAACGTATCTGATGGCAAGGGAATTACGGTCGAAGATTTCAAACGGCTGCGGAAGGCTGGCGTGGATTTTTGTACTGGCGGCAACTGGAGTCTGCACCAGCCAGAAATTATTCCGGCTCTGAGCGATCCGGCGCAGCCGATTATCCGTCCGGCCAATTACCCCGCAGGCACTCCCGGTTTAGGCTGGAAGTATACAAAAACACACGCCGGCAAGGTTCTGGTCATTAGCCTGCTCGGGCAAATCGTCGGCAAAGACGCCGACAAGCCCGTCGACAATCCCCTGGCGGCGATTGACCAGATTCTGGAAAGCCAAAAAGACATTGATCGAGCGGCAACCATTGTAAACTTCCACGGCGACTACTCCAGCGAGAAGGTTATCATCGGCCACTATCTAGACGGCCGCGTGACAGCCGTGATCGGCGACCACTGGCATGTGCCGACGGCCGACGCGCGGGTCTTGCCGGGCGGCACGGCGCACATTACGGACGTCGGCATGTGCGGCGCCCTCAATGCCTCGCTCGGCGTGAAGCTTGAAACCGTTATTCCGCGCTGGCGCGACGGCAAAAAAACGCCCAATGTCCTAGAAACCGCCGGCCTCAGGCAATTCAATGCCATGCTAATAACCACAAACAAGGATGGCTCAGCGGTCGAAGTCGAACAAATCCAACGGGTTTTCTGATATAATCACCTCAGTTCGGGGAGTGGCGCAGTCCGGTAGCGCACCGCGTTTGGGACGCGGGGGTCGCAGGTTCAAATCCTGTCTCCCCGACCACTACATATATTTCGGGGTGTAGCGCAGCTTGGTAGCGCGCCGCGTTCGGGACGCGGAGGTCGCCGGTTCAAATCCAGTCACCCCGACCAAATGACCAGTAAATTAACTTTTTATTAACTCTAGTAGCCAAGTTTGTTTTATATAGGTAAGATATAGGCAATGGATATATCCAGATTCATAAATGTCTACGCCAACCTGCCAGCCAGGCTCAAGGATCAGATAGTTGTCGTTATTGATGACAAACCCATGACGTGGAATGCAGTATATCTGGAGCTAAAAGAAGAATCTGAGCTTGGCAAGCGAATACTTGAGAAGCTAATTAAAATGGAGGTTATTTAAGCCATGGTTAGCCCTGATGGTGATTTTCAAAAACTTGTTTATGCCAGAATACAGGCCATGCCTGAGGGTACCAGCATTTCGATTGGTGACAGCGGCACTTTATCGAAAAGTGAACTACTAAAGCATGTGGCGGAGGGTGACGAAATCGGCCAAAAAATGATTGAAATCGAGAGAGCATTCTTCAAAGCCTTAAAGGACGGCTCGTTATACGACTATGCTGAATAGTGTTCTGGTAACTTGCCCGGACTACGACCGCATGACGCGCTACCTTTCAGCGTGGGCAAATCTATTTATCAGCGAGGCACAAAAACGAAGGCATGTAGTTTATGTGCTAAAAGAAAAAGACGCAAACCGAGAAAAATTTCAAGGTATGGTCAAGAAAAACGCTCCGAACATCATATTTATTAATGGACATGGCGCGGAAGACAGAGTTGCCGGCCAAGACCATAAAATTATTATAGACACGCGCTCAGCCAATATCTTAAAAAACGCCATAGTCTATGCTGTATCATGCAAGTCCGCGCGAATGCTTGGTGCCCAGGCAATTAAGGCGGGCGCCAAGGCCTACATCGGTTACATAGAAGATTTTATTTTAGTGTCCCAACCCAGGAAAACCGCTCACCCGCAAGACGACACCACAGCAGCCCTGTTCCTTAACCCGTCTAATCACATAATGACCTCGTTGGTTAAGGGGCATTCTGCTAAGAAAGCCGTAGCCAAAGGCAGAGCCGAGTTTGCCAAAAGCATTACCAGTGCGCTTAATAGTGACGTCCAGTCGGATGACGACAAATATATTCCTTACCTGATGTGGGACAGGCAATTTCTGACTGCTTGCTAAATAATTAAGGATCTGGCGTACAATATTATAATGACACTGATTCTGACTATCTTTACTGTTTTTCTAGTGCTGGTTGGCAACGAATTGTGGTGGCGGCGGCGCGCCGTGCACAGCGAGTTCAGCCGCAAATTCGTGCACATCACGGTCGGCAGCTTCGTGGCCTTCTGGCCGTTTTTCTTATCATGGCGCGAGATAGTGGGAATAAGCGCGGCTTTCCTGATGGTCGTGTCGGTATCGAAATACCTGCGTGTTTTCCAGGCGATCCATAGTGTGCAGCGGCCGACCTGGGGGGAGCTGTTCTTCGCGGTGTCAGTGGGCGCGGTAACCTTCATCACGCATAACAAATGGATTTACGCCGCGGCGCTGCTGCAGATGGCGCTGGCCGACGGCCTGGCCGCCGTTGTCGGTGTTCGTTTTGGCAATCCCCAGAAGTATATGGTGTTTGGCCATACCAAAAGCGTGGCCGGCTCACTGTGCTTCTTCCTGGTCTCGTTCGGCATATTGATGGCTTTCGGGCATTGGAGCGGCCAGACGCTGAGTTTTGGTTACAAGGCAGCTATCAGCACGGCGGCGACTATCCTGGAGAATCTGGCGGTAATCGGCCTGGATAATCTGTTAGTGCCGGTACTGATAGCCCTGATGCTTGTCAACCGTTGACGGAGATAAGGTGTGCCCGTAGGGCGTTGAAGATCACGACGACATCAACTACCTCCTGAATGACCGCGCCAGCTAATGGCGGGAATTTGCCAGTGGCGAAGGCTGCCATCAATATAACGCTCAGGCCAATGCCGACTAAAATGCTCTGGCGGGCGATCTGGAAAGTACGTTTAGCGATCGTATAAGCCACGGCGACCCGGCCGATGTCATCGAGCATAATCACCATGTCGGCCGATTCGCTGGCAGCCGTGGAGCCGCGGGCGCCCAGCGCGATACCGACGTCAGCCGCTGTCAAAGCCGGCGCGTCGTTAACGCCGTCACCGACAAAAGCCAGCGGCCGGTGTTGGCTTTCTCCTAGAACGCGTAGTTTGTCGGCTGGCAGCATTTCGGCATGGACGTCGTCGAGACCCAGCTGTTTGGCGATTGCCTCGGCAGTAGCCGAGTTGTCGCCCGTTACCATGAACAACTCGTTAACGCCCAGCTCGCGCAACCGCTCAAGTGTGGCCCTGGCGTCCAGGCGCAACTCATCTTTGAAGGTTATGACTCCGGCCAATTTGCCGGCTACGGAAACGTAGACGGCCGTCTGTTGGACATGGTCTGGTTTGAATTTTGGCGGCTGTTTAACATCGTACTCTTCCATCAGACTTAGGCGGCCAACCAGTATTTCCTGGCCGCGAAGCATGGCTTTCAGGCCACGGCCGGAAATCTCGACAATGTGCTTGGCCTTGCTGAGCCTTATCTTATCGTCCTTGGCGGCGTTGACGATGGCGTGGGCGACGACATGGTTGGAACTTTGCTCCAGGCTGGCCGCCAGCCGCAAGACCTCCTCGCGGTCAAAGCCGGTAAACGGCGTAACGGTTTCGACGACTAAGCGGCCATGAGTCAGGGTGCCAGTCTTATCGAAGGCGATCGCCTTAGCCTCGGCCAACTGTTCCAGCGCCCGGCCGGTCTTAACGATAATTCCATAACGGCTGGCGCGGGCCATGCCGCTGATGAGGGCGATCGGCGCCGCCAACAGCAGAGGGCAGGGCGTAGCCACAATAATCACTTCTAGAAAACGAATGGCATGGCCGCTGAGAATCCAGACCGCGCTGGCCACGGCATAGGCCGTGAGCGTAAAAGGCAGGCTATAGCGGTCAGCCAATCGCACGAACGGCGCTTGAGCCGCCCCCGCGTCGCGCACCAATCGGATAATTTGCTGGTACTGACTGTCTTCGGCGCTGGCGATGGCTTTGGCGGTCACCGCGCCGTCGAGGTTGATCGAGCCACTAAGTAGCTGGCCGTTGACCCCCTTAGTTTCAGGCAGACTTTCACCGGTTAAAGACGACTCGTCGAAGCTGGCCGTACCCTCTATGATGACGGCGTCAACCGGCACCAACTCACCGGGCTTGATCAGCACTTTATCGCCGACGCGCAGTTCCGAAACGGCCACGTCCAGGGTTTTGCCCTTGCGGATGAGATGGGCCATTTGGGGAGCGTGCTTGAGCAGGGCGTCAAGTTCGGCCCTGGCCCTGTGTTCGGCAAAATCTTCGAGTCCTTCACCACCGGTCAGCATCAACACAACGACCATGCCGGCCCAGTATTGGCCTAAAATAACAGAGGTGACTATAGCCGTAGCGGCCAGAATATCAATACCATAACGACCGGATTGCACGGTTCGCCACATGTCCCAGCCCAGCGGCAAAACTTCGACGATCGCCACTACGCCAAGCAGCCAGTGCGCGGCCGTCGGCTTTTTAGCCAGTTCAAGCGCCAGTCCCGCGATAACCGCCAGCAGGGCCAGGCTGAATAGTCTGTAGTCACGCAAAAACCGCGCAACGCGTTTTATTAGAGTGCTCATGTCGTTAAATCTAGTATATCAATTTATAATAGGAAACATGAAAGCGGCCCAGATCATCGGTTATGGCGGACCAGAAGTCATGCGCGTCAACGAAGTTGATAAACCTACGCCGGCCGAAGGGCAGATTCTGGTTGAAGTCCACGCCGCCGCCGTTAATCCTTTCGATGTCAAAGTCAGGGATGGCGCCGCGCGCCCGATGGCGGAATTGAACTTTCCAACCACGCTGGGTGGCGACGTGGCGGGCGTTGTGGCGGCCCTTGGCAAGGGCGTGACAGGTTTTCAGCTTGGCCAGGAAGTATACGGCCAAGCCGGCGCGCTCAGCGGCCAGGGCTCTTTCGCCGAGTTTACTCCCGTCAAAGCCGAACAGCTGGCAGCTAAACCGTCCAGCCTGGATTTCACGGCGGCCGCGGCCTTGCCTCTAGTCGGTTGCAGTGTCTACCAAGCTCTGGTTGATCATATTAACCTTCAGGCCGGGCAAAAAATTCTGATCCACGGCGGCGCCGGCGGCATCGGCTCCGTAGCCATTCAGATTGCCAAACATCTGGGAGCCTATGTGGCTACCACAGCCAGTGCGGCTGATGCCGATTTCGTCAAAAGCCTGGGCGCCGACGAGGTAATTGATTACCGCGCCCAAGACTTTGCCGAGCTTCTCGAGGACTACGATGCCGTTTTCGACACTGTCGGCGGCGAGACCAACCGCAAATCTTACACCATTCTCAAATCGGGCGGGGCCTTGGTATCGATGGCCGCCCAACCCGACGACGACCTAGTCAAAAAATACGACGTTAATTACACGGCCCAATTCACGCGCACGACAACCGAGCGCCTGACCAAAATCGCCGAACTCGTCGACGCCGGCAAGCTGAAAGTTCATGTCGATAAAGTTTTCCCGCTCGATCAAGCCGCCGAATCCCTGGAATACCAAAAAACCGGCCATCCGCGCGGCAAAGTCGCCATCAAAATCAAATCTGGGGTGCCCGAAGGGAATTGAACCCTCGTATCCGCTGCCACAGAGCGGCGCTTTAACCACTAAGCTACGGGCACCAAAAAACCGGTTGCTTCTCCATGGTAATGATGCACCAAGAAATGACAATTATGACACAACCAGGTCAAATTTGAAACAGCATTATTTTTTCTGTTCCTGTCTTTATGATGAACTGCCAGAATTCTTTTGTCCAGAGACTTGCACTTGGCGCACGCGACGGGCGCTCCGCTTTTAAGCAAAATACTTCTATACGAGGCCATGCCATTAGTCCAGTTTCCGTGTTTTTCGCCGACATAATAAGTGTTGCGCCAGCGTGTCTGACAACTTTTACTGCAGAAGAATTTGCCGCTCTTACATTTTCTCTGATCATTTTTGCTTCTATAGATTTGTTTCTTGCAAATATGACAAGGAAACAGCCTCCCGTTTTTTTGAGCTTCATGCTGACAGCGTGGCGAACAAAACTTGCCACTACCATATCTTATCCAGCTTGGCTTGGCATAAAACTTTTCCTCGCACTGCTGGCAACTAACAATGAGCATAATCTCACTATAGCGAACAATTAACAGAGGTAGAAGCAGATTGTATATTCTACAAAATAATTATTAAATTACCAGCCGCGTTCCAATAAGGCCGCCTCGTTGTCCAGGTGCAGCGGTTTGGCGATACGAGCCGGTAGTAGCCGGATGAAGCAGACTGCCATCAAGCCGATGGCGAAACCACCAACTATATCGGCCGGCGTGTGCACGCCGAGATAAAGCCGGGACACGGCTACGATCAATATCCATAGTACCGATAACCAGCGCCAGGCGCGCGGCAGAATCAGCCATAACGTCAGCGCCATGGCGGTGGCCACCGCTTCATGGCCCGAAGGAAAACTGGTTAATCCTCCTTCGATGGCTCTGAGGTGCAATTGTCCGTGTAACAAAACGACCGGACGGGGTTCTTTGGCAATTAGCTTAGCGACTTCCATGGCTACGCCAGTGCCGCCGACCGTGACGAAGAACCGCCAGGCTAATCGGAACCGCTTAAACAGCAGGGGAACAAGGATACAAACCGCGATCGGATAACCTGCGCCAAGACCCTCGGTCACCCAGAGCGCAGGTTGCTTGAAACTGTTAGACAGGTTGTCAAAATCATAAAAAATCCGCGCCTGCAGACCGGTCAGCTGGTGAGCGTGGGCGATCAGCAGCGCCGGCACGAAAAGCAAAACGCCGATAATAAAGCCGACTACATAGCTTGTCGGATAGGCGGATTTCTGGTCGGTTTCCGGCGCGTTTGTCGTAGCACTCATCAGTTAATGAGTATAGCACAAGCCAAATGAGTGATGCGCGTGATTCTACCTGGTACCCCGGGTGCACTTTCTTTCGAACACCAGTTGGCTTAGCTAGATCAATTTAGGCAGGCACTTGAAAGTCATGAAAACATATAGATGCGCTGATGCATATGTGCTATACTGGACTTATTGCAAGGAAGGAATGAATATGCGTACAACCATTACTCTCAATGACAAGATTTATAAGGCCCTAAGGATTCGTGCTGCCGAAAGTGGTGAAACCGTTTCTGCAGTCGTTGAAGATGCCGTAAAAGAACAGGTTCTTGAGGACCTTGATGACTTACGGACAGTCAAAGAACGCGAAAACGAACCAGCTATAGACTTCAAGACATTTGTTAAAGAGCTTAAAGCTGATGGCCTCTTATAGCGTCAAGATTAAAAACTCTGCTCAAAAAGAAATACGCAAACTTCCAAGTAAAGAGTTACGAGCTAAAGTTATCAGCATAATTAATGGCCTTTATATAAATCCAGTGCCTGATGAAGCGAAAAAAATTAAGGGCTCTAATAATA
This sequence comes from Candidatus Dormiibacterota bacterium, assembly GCA_035532255.1. GTDB lineage: Bacteria > Patescibacteriota > Saccharimonadia > Saccharimonadales > UBA4665 > DATKRL01. The sequence continues at coordinate 11,877 of DATKRL010000009.1, forward strand.
TCTACCGTATTAGACAGGGAACGTACCGAATAGTTTACCAAATTCATAAAAAAGAGCTACTTATCATGGTCATCAGAGTTCGTCATCGGAAAGATGCATATAAAAATCTGTAGCTCAAACTTCTATTAAGAGCTAAAGTCTTAATCTGGTACCCCGGGTGCAGTTTCTTTCGAACACCTTTTAGCATGGCTAGATCAATTAAGATTAGTATTTAGCGATGAAGACTGAGCTGTAACTGCTCGTCAACCTTTTCGCTTAAGTAAACCTTCATTAATGATTGATAGGGAACCCCTTTTTCATTTGCCTGAGATTTAATATGAGCAAGTAGCGGAGCGGGAAGACGCATTGAAATTGACTCAGTGGATAGCTTAAGATTAGGGAATATTGTTTCCTCAGCTTTTGACCAGTCTATGTAGTCAGCGGTACTATGCGTATCCCAAAATTCAGCTTCTTCTTCGTCATTTTTGAAGTCGGGTATAGTTTTAAGCTTCTTCATATTGTTTTCTTTCCTTTCTGTCCATATCTCTTATAGATATGATTCTTATTTCATCTCCTCTAAGTGTGAAGGTTACCTGCAGCTTCCTTGTTTTCTTAGTTTGTCCAAGTCCATGATAACGTTGCTCGGCGGAAGAAGAATGTTTCAAGTCTTTGCTTGTCAAAAATGGCCTTTGCGTAAATATTTCTTCTGCTTCCTGAGTAGTTACGTTATGTTTTAGAAGGTTCTTGTGAATATTGCCCTGATCCCACTGAAATGTGACAGTTTTAGGCAGTATATTCATATAAAAAAGTATATTCTTAGTATATACAATAGTCAAGCATTTTTACTGCCCTGGTAGTATTCGAACACCAAAAATCAGATACAGATTTCATCAAATAATATAAGTCTGGACGTTAATAGATCTTTCCATCTCTTATAGTCCGACCTGGCACCCCGGGCAGGATTCGAACCTGCGACCTTAGGCTTAGAAGTCCTCTGCTCTATCCAGCTGAGCTACCGGGGCCTAAGTATGCCAACGGCATATTTTGTAGACACGAGCGAAGTGTCGTTCACTCATCTAGTGTATACTATAGCCGGACCCCAAAAAATAAAAATTCGCAAATGTCGCTCTTCGTTTTACTGCTGGTTTTCATAGGTATCGCTATCGGCTTGGCGTGGTTCCTGATCGCACATGACGAAGGCGAGAAGGAACCGATCGCGGCGCTCTGGCTGGCAGCCGGCTTAGGTTTGCTGGGCGCGGCCCTGGCCGCTTTTCTCGAAAACCGGTTGGTGTCAGCCAACAATATACTGCCGGGAACTCCCTATGGGACCTTGCTGATAGCGACGCTGAGCATCGGCGTCATAGAGGAAGCCTGCAAATTTCTGCCTCTGGCTCTGGTACTTTACAAACGATCTTACTTCAACGAGCACACCGATGGGGTTATTTATTTCGCGTTGGCGGGCTTAGGTTTCGGGCTGCCGGAAAACATCCTTTACACCCTACAATTCGGCACCAAGGCCGGTACGGCCCGACTGGTGATGACACCTTTCTTCCATGCCGCGACCACCGGTCTGGCGGGCTACTTTCTAATCAAACGTAAGCTGGCGGGGAGGTCGCCTTTCGGCATTTTGTTGCCTCTAGCCGGGTTGATGGTACTGCATGGCCTTTATGATTTCGGACTGTCATCGGGTTCGTTGCTTTACGCCTCGATCTCGTTGCTGATTACATTGGGCGTGAGCGGCGGCCTATTCGTAGCTTTCCTGCACGGACAGGAAAGGGACCAGGATTTAGGAATAAGCGCGGTTGGTCATAACTCCTTTTGCCGCTCCTGCGGTTATCCTAACCCGCGGCACCACCTCTATTGCACGCACTGCGGTAAAAATGCTTAAATAAGCTTGAACCCACGAAGCAAAACTAAAAACTATGAATTGTCCAAATTGTCACCAAGAAACCGAGACGGCCGCGGCTTTCTGCGGAAACTGCGGACAGCCTCTGCGGTCAGAGAATAAACCCACGGCCGCGCCACCCCCGGCGCCGCCGCCGCTGTCGCCGATTGCCCGGGTGGTGAGCCAGCCGGACTCGGCGGCTGGGCAGAGGCAGCCTCTATACCTGGCGGCGGCGGCCTCCGGCGGCGCGGTAGCCAGTGTGCCCGGCTACGCCCTGGCTAAACCCGGCCAACATATCGGCGAGACCAAAGCCCTGTTGGCCTTATTGTTCGGAATCGCCGGTCTTGCCGGCGCGTTGTTCATGGCCCTGATTGGCTTAGGGCTGGGCGTCGCCGGTATCGTCTTAGGCACCATGTCCCGTTCCAGCACCAAACGCGGTCTCAGCACGGCCGGCCTGATTTTTTCCAGCTTGGCAGTTCTGACCAGCCTGGCGGTTTGGACATACGCCATCAAGCACGACCCCCGCTTCAGCCAAAACACGGCGTCGACTAACCACAGCACTGCGGCGCCCGCGATCGCCGCGTCAGAAATTTCTACACCATGCTATTCGGCCGGCCTGATCGATAAATTCAACGTCAGCAATGCCGCTGACAGCTGTGACATAAAAGCCTTCAATGGCGCGACGCTGGATAGCTCCACCGACGCTTACAAGGTTTACGCCGATACCTCGCAGGCCGTCAACGCCGCGAACTACGCTGGCCTTTTCAAATCGGCGTTGGAAAAAGACGTCAAAGATAGCCTGCCCGGATTTAGCACTGATAGAGAAATGGCCACGGAATTCGCTGGCAGCCCGGCTTACGTAGTCAACGTCTCCGACAAGGCTCACGGCATCGCCATAATCGAAGCCGCCGTCTGGCACCAGGTAGCCGCCGGCGACAATATTTTCATTATGGTGCACGCCGTAAATGGCCGCTCGGCCGACCTAAGCGTCCTGGAGACCCAGTGGCAATGGAAATAGCGTCATCGGCAAAACCGGCCAAGCAACTGCATAAACAGGCCGTGCCAATCGTCATTATTATCGCGGTGCTGACAGTCATATCGGTTATTACCGCTATTAGCAGCAGTGGCCTTAACCGGCAAACCGAAACCCTGACATTGCGAGACCTTACTACTCGGATCGTAAGCGTCCGTCCGGGCAGTAACGGCTTGGCGGAAATCACCTTGAATAAACCTAGTGTCGCGTCTAAACCGGCCGGCGCCGCGCTGGGCGGCAACCTATCCCAAACCGGCCGCGCCGCCCAGCTATCCCTCGAGCTCAAGACTCATTAAAAATCGATGTTGGTGCGGGTGGGGAGAGTCGAACTCCCGATATATTGTTGATATAATGATACATATGCATAAGCTGAGGGCTAAAGCCGAAAAACTTAGGGAGCAAGGATATTCATACAATCTTATTCATGAGAGGCTTGGTGTTTCTAAGTCCACGATGAGCTATTGGTTTAAAGACAAACACTTTTTACCGAATGAAGAAGTTCTGAAACGTATTAAAAATAGTCAAGCCAACGCTGGAATTTTGCGTCACAATATCAGAGTACGGGAAACTCAAACGCTCAAAGACCAAGGCATTAATGAAATTGGCAATATAACAAAACGCGATCTTTGGATGCTTGGCCTGGGCCTATACATTGGGGAAGGCGCGAAAACAACAGAATTTATACGTATATCCAATTCTGATCCCGCTGTTATTCAGTTAAGCATCAAGTGGCTTAAAGAGGTTTTTGGCCTAACAAATGAGAACTTTTCTATCAGGTTGCATCTTTACCCTGATTGCAATCCTGCTAAGTGCCAGCGTTACTGGCAAAATGTTACAGGTTTCAGCAAAAATAACTTTCGTTGCCCCAGTATTGATAAACGTATTGATAAACAAGCTTCTCGATCTGGTAAACTTCCATATGGCACCGCTCATGTAACGGTCCTTAGCGGTGGCGATCCGAATAAGGGCGTTCGCCTGTTCAGGAGAATGAACGGGTGGATAGCAGGTGTTATGAATCAGGTATCATTAACATAGTTTTAGCATGCGAGTGTGGTATAGCGGTTATTACTCCAACCTTCCAAGTTGGAAACAGGGGTTCGATTCCCCTCACTCGCACCAAATCGTAACTCAAATGTCGTGGAGGACGGTGATGTGGGCACCGAGACTATTCAGGCGTTCGGCCAAGTCTTCATAGCCGCGGTTGATGGTGTAAACATTGCGCAAAATAGAATTGCCGTGCGCGGCCAGCATGCCGATCAGTAACAGACTGGCGGGTCGGAGTGCCGGCGGACAAACCACGTCAGCGGCCGTGAACTTGGTTGGGCCGTTAATGTAAATACGGTGCGGATCGGCCAGCTCGACATGGGCGCCGACCTTGGACATCTCGGTGTAGTACAAAGCCCGGTTCTCATACATCCAGTCGTGGATCAGAGTTCGTCCGTGGCAGACGGAGGCAATTGGCACGAAGTAAGGCAGGTTGTCAGGGTTCAGGCCGGGGAAGAGGTTAGGGTGAAGTTTTTCCGGCAAAGCTCGCAGGTTGCCATTGTGTTTTTCAATAGTGATGTCGGCCAGGTCGGTGCTGCCGTTGACGGCCTTATAGGGCTGGCTCAGGCGCAGCTTAACACCCATTTTCCGCAGCTTAAGCAGTTCCAGGCCGATCCATTTGTATGGCACGCGACAGACGGTTACTTTGGAGTTGGTCGTTACGGCCGCCGAGATGAAGAACATCGCCTCGATGGGGTCTTCGCTGGGCGCGAAGGTGATATTTTTCTTGATATGGTTAACACCTTGGATTGTTAGGAACGGTGTACCGATACCTTCGATCTGGACGCCGAGCTTCCGCAAGAAATTAGCCAAGTCTTGCACCATGTAATCGCCGCTGGCGGCTTGGACGACAGTCTTGGCGGTCGTGCCGGCGGCGGCCATCAATACGTTATTGGTGACCGTGTTGCCAGATTCGTAAAGCACGATCTCGCCAGCCGCTTTATGGTTGACTTTGATGTTGTAGTGGCCGCTGGTGGCCTTAATGCTGACGCCGAATTCTTCAAGCGCGAACAAGTGCGGCTCGACAGTCCGGGTACCGAGCTTGCAGCCGCCGGCATAGGGAATCTTGAACTCTTTATATTCGTGTATCAGCGGGCCAATCAACATCAGCACGCTGCGGGTTTTGCGGGCCGCCGCCGCGTCCAGCTTATCTAAGTGCAGTTTGGCCGGTCGCCGGATTTCCAAATCATTGTCCGGCAGCCATTTGACCTGAACGCCCAGACTTTCCAGGACCTCGATGATACGATAAACCTCTTCGATTCGCGGAAAAGCCTTGAAGCGCGTGACGCCATGATTCAATAGACTGGCGCAGAGTAGGGCAACGGCGGCGTTCTTGCTGGTCTTGAGCGTGATTTTGCCCCTGAGTTCGTGGCCGCCTTCGATATGAAGGTTGATAGCGCCTTGGTTAAGGCTGAGCAGTTGTTTGTTGAGTACGTCACTGATACGGCCGAGGGTTTCCAAGCTAAGGTTCTGACGACCGTGTTCAATGCGGTTGACGGCCGACTGGGAGGTATTCAGGCGCCGGGCGAATTCAGCTTGGGTAATGCCTTTTTCTTGCCGTATCTGAGCAATTAGTTGACCAATTTTCTCGTTAGTCGAGGACATCGTCGTAAGATAATATCATATGTGGCGTTACGGTCGCAACTCAAATTCCGGCCGCTAAATAAAGATCTGGCGGCCAGAGGATATTGTTATATAATGCAATCAAACGAACTTAAAGCGAGGTGCCCGGATGTCCGAGCCGAGTGATATCATTGCCGAACTTCTGAAAGCTATAGATGACGACCCGGAACGCGAAGGCTTACGGGCTACACCCGATCGCTACCAAAGGTTTATCAAAGAGTTTTTTGAGAATAAGCCTTTTAACCTGACCGTTTTCGAAAATGCAGGTTACGACGAAATGGTCATACAGACCAACATCGCGTTTTACAGCCTTTGCGAACATCATTTGTTGCCTTTTTTCGGCTATGGCGCCATAGCTTACGTGCCTAATAAAAAGATTGTCGGCCTGTCCAAGCTGGCCCGTACGCTGGACCACTTCAGCCGGCGTCTGCAAACCCAGGAACGCATAACCACACAGGTGGCTGAGTTCCTGGAGAGCAAGCTGGAGCCCAAAGGTATCGGCGTGGTGCTGACGGCCCGTCACCTCTGCATGGAAATGCGCGGCGTGCAAAAGCCCGGCACGCAAACCACTACTTCATGTCTCAAGGGTTCGTTCAAGGCCAACGCCTCGACGCGTAGCGAATTCCTCCAAATCATCCAAAACAACCTGGTACAATAAAGTTATGATCTAGCTACTTTCTCGACCATTTACAGAAACTTTTAAAGGAGGAAACCCCTGATGACTGATCGAGAAATTGAAGAACTAATTATCGCCGAGACCCGGCGCCAAACCGAGGGTTTGGAAATGATTCCCAGTGAGAACCACACCTCAGCTGACGTATTGGCGGCGCTCGGCTCGCGCTTGACCGATAAGTATTCCGAGGGCTACCCCGGCATGCGTTATTACGGCGGCTGCGAATTCGTTGATAAAGTTGAGAACCTGGCTCGTGACCGCGCCAAAGCTCTGTTTGGCGTTGACCATGCCAATGTCCAAGCCTACTCCGGTTCACCGGCCAACCAGGCGATATATTTCGCGCTGGTTGATCCGGGCGACACCGTCATGGGTATGGCGCTATACTTCGGCGGCCATATGACACACGGGCTGAAAGTCAACTTCTCAGGCACCTATTACAACTCTGTCCAATACAAAACGGGCAAGGACGGCTACCTGGATTACGAGGCCATGGCCGCCCAGGTCGAAGCCGAAAAACCGAGGCTGATCTTCGTCGGGGCCACGGCTTACCCGCGCATCTTTGACTGGCAAAAACTGCGCGAAATCGCGGACTTGTCGAATGCCTGGCTGGTAGCCGACACGTCACACATCACCGGCCTGATCGTAGCTGGCGAACATCCTTCGCCGGTCGGTATCGCCGACGTCATGATGACCACCACGCACAAAACCTTGCGCGGCCCGCGTGGGGCGATCATCCTCTGTAACGGCAACCCCTCAAACCCGCTCAAAAAAGCTGAACGCACCCGCGAAAACCTGCCGACCCTAATCGACCGGGCCATCATTCCCGGCCTGCAGGGCGGTCCGCACAACCACCAGACGGCCGCCATTGCCGTCGCCTTGCGCGAAGCCGCCACGCCGGAATTCAAGGCCTACGGCCAGCAGATCGTCAAAAACGCCAAAAAGCTCGCCGCCAGCCTAAACGATAAGGGCTACCAGCTGGTCACCGGCGGTACCGACAACCATCTGTTGTTAATCGACCTGACAAATAAGAAAATCAGCGGCGCCGAAGCCGAAAGGGCACTCGGCAAAGCCGGCATCACGGTCAACAAAAATACGGTGCCATTCGAACCTCGCACGCCGTTTGACCCCAGCGGCATCCGCTTGGGCACACCGGCTTTGACAACCCGCGGCATGAAAGAGGCCGAGATGGAGCGGGTCGCAGACTGGATTGACAAGGCTATTGCCGCTAAAAATGACGACACCAAACTTGACTCTATTCACGCCGAGGTCCGAGAATTCACCAAGCAGTTCCCGCTGCCGGGCGGGACGAAAGCCTAGGCCGCCGCGGCCAAAAGTTTTCGTATCCGGCGAGCGTCGCGGCGGTCTTTCGGCCGCCAGGAGTGCGCCTTTTCGACTAATAAATTGGTCAGCGAAGTGAAGCAAATGCGCAGCCCGGAGTGCTCATAAATTTCGGCAGCTTCGCGGTATTCGCCGAAACGCCGGTAATTGCCGTATCCGGAAATACTGTTCAGGTCCAGCCTCAACCGTCCGCCAGTGTCCGGTTTCGGGGTGAGGAGCCGGAAATCCAGGATACCGGCGTCCTTATGTTCCAGGGGAATTCCGGCCGGTGTCTGGCCGGCTTCCACCAGCTCTCTGAATAAGCCAGGGTTGACCAGCAAATCGACGTCATGGGCTTCGCGCATGCCGTGCAGAGCCAAAGCGCCGCCGCCCATAACTACGAATTGTTCCGGATCAAGGCCGCTGGCATGCAATGTCTCCACCACCGGCCGCGCGAAATCGGACATAATGCAAGAATTATAAAATAGAAACGACATTAACGCAATTTAGGAAATGGATTCTGGTTCTTGCTCAAGCGTGATGCCGAATTTGGTTTGCACGGCATCGACGATTTTTTGCTTGAAAGCCAGCAGGTCAGCGGTTGTCTTAGCATGCTCGTTGACCAGTACTAAAGGCTGCTTGGGCCAGGTCGCCATGCCGGTTTCGGCGTCATGATAATCCTTAAAGCCGGCTTGCTCGATCAGCCAAGCGCCCGACAACTTGACACGTCCATCTTTAGTCTGCCAGTGCGGCACCATGGAGTATCGCGTACTCAGGTCCTTGAACTTAGTCTCGTCAATAACCGGATTGGCGAAAAAAGAACCGGTATTATGTACTGCCGCCGGATCGGGCAGTTTGCTGGTACGGATAGCTATGACGGCCTGCCGTAGATCGGCCGGCGTAGGCTCGGTTATGCCGCGCTCATCGAAATACGTTTGGACCGGACCGTAAAAAGGCGGCAGCGGCCGGCCCTCAGTCAGTCTCAGAGTGACTGATGTGATGAAGAAACGCCCATGGTCAGTGGTTTTGAAGCGGCTGGTGCGGTAACCGAAGCCGCAATCACTGCCGGCCAGCGTAACGAACCCGCCCGTTTTCGTATCAAAAGCCTCGACGGTAACCAGGGTTTGCGCGATTTCCTGACCGTAGGCGCCGACATTCTGGACAGGGGTCGCGCCGGTTGTACCCGGAACCAGGCTCAGTGCTTCAATGCCAGTCAGGCCGGCCTTGACGGCGCGCTCCACCACCGTGTCCCATGGCTCACCACTGCCCAAGGTCAGGTAAATACCAGTACCGCGGTCGTAAACTTCATAGCCGCGTATCTTGTCTATCAGCACCAAGCCGGGATAACCCTCGTCGCTCCAAATTATATTGCTGCCTTCGCCAATCATCACGACCGGCAACTGCTTTTGCCGTGCCCAAGTGAGGGCCTCGGTTACCTCGGCACGGTTCGTTACCTCTGCTAAATAGGCCGCTGATCCGCCCAGCCCCATAGTCGAATGACCGGCCAGGCTAACATTCTTCTGGATGTTCATTGCCTTCATTATATATCAGCCGGAGCCGCTTGCTTAGGTTGCCCCTAAGTCTTATCATAGGACGTATGAGCGAATCAAACGCCCCTTACGTAACCCTAGGCAGCCATCTTAAGTATGTACGCGAACAGTCCAACCAGAGCCGCGCCGAAGTCTCCGACGCCGTGGAGATTGACGAGCAGCACCTGGCGAGGATTGAGGCCGGTCTGGAGCGCCCCAGCGAAGACATCCTGATGCTGCTAATAAGTTATTTCGACGTTCAAGACCGCGAAGCCGTTCAGTTGTGGGAGCTGGCCGAGTATGACAGCGGACTGCCCGAAATGTTCAAACCTCGCTCGGATCATGAAGCGATTCATCTAGCTGGCAAACCGATTGTCATGTTGTTGGCCGCCGACGTCCGGACCATGTACAGCGACGGGCTGGAAGTAAGCGTTAATCCGGCCGGCGTCACCCTTAATTTC
>DATKRL010000010.1:0-4300 GCA_035532255.1 Candidatus Dormiibacterota bacterium
CGTAGCCATTCTCGCCGAGTGCGCCACCGACAATATCAACCGCACCTACCCGGACGTTAAGTTGGCCTTCTCCAAGCACGGCGGCAACATCGCCGAGAAGGGCGCCGTGGCTTTCCAGTTCGACCGCAAGGGCATGATTCGTGTCAAAGGCAGCGGTGATGACGTGCTGCTGCAAGCCCTGGAGGCTGGCGCCGAAGACGTTCAAGAAGAAGACGGCGAATCGCTCATTTATACCGACTCCCGCGAGCTGGCCAAGGTTCGCGAAGCCTTGTCCGCCAGCGGCCTGGAAGTAATCGAAGCCGAGCTGACATACGTGCCGAACACTACCATAGAAGTCACCGACGCCGCCACCGCCGGCAAAATCATGCGCCTGATGGACGCCCTTGAAGACCTGGACGACGTCAGCGCCACCCATGTCAACTTCGACATCCCCGAGGAACTCCTCAATGCCTAACATCACCCAAATTGCGGGAGTCATAATACGCGATACTAACGGTAAATACTTGCTTGTCCAAGAGCGTAAGGAAACGGCTTATGGGCTCTGGACAATCCCAGGCGGGCACGTTGATTCAGGAGAAACTCTGCAAGAGGCCGCTATCCGCGAAGCCTATGAAGAAACGGGGTTCCGAGTAGAGTTAATTGATAACGAACCCGTACTGGTCGATCATGACGAAAACCCTGGTCACGTAAAGTCTGCTTTTCGGGCAAAAATTATCGACGGCAATTTATCTATTCCAAGCGACGAATTACTAGATGCGCGTTGGCTGCATTTCAATGAAGTTTTAGAGCTGCACAAAACAGGTAAAATGCGCTCCGCTTGGACTTATAATGCGATCTTGAAAATCGAGCAATGAGAATTCTCGGCATTGACCCCGGCACCGGCATCCTGGGATTTGGGGTTATTGATGTCGTTAAAGGCCAGGCGAAGCTGGTGGATGCTGGTGTGATCAGGACGCCGGCCAAGGAAGACGACGCCGTGCGTTTGCAGACCATTTTCGAAGAAATAACAGATATAATTGCTGAGACCAAGCCCCAAGAAATGGCGGTCGAGAAGCTGTTTTTCGCCCAAAACGTCACTACGGCTATGACTGTCGCGCAAGCCCGCGGCGTGGTGCTACTGGCGGGCAAGCAAGCCGGCCTGGACATTTATGAATACACGCCGCTGCAGATCAAGCAGGCTCTAACAGGTTACGGACGAGCCGAAAAGAAACAGATCCAGGAAATGGTGCGCGTGATTCTCAAGCTCAAAGAGATTCCCAAACCCGACGACTGCGCCGACGCCCTGGCCGCCGCTATCACCCACAGCATGACTATGCGATAATAAGTCTAATGATTGCGACACTTAACGGGGTAGTGAGCGAGAAACTAGCGGATGTGATAGTGCTGGACGTACAGGGCGTGGGCTATGGCCTTTACGTGACTGCCGAAGACCATGGCCGGCTAGTTGTTGGCGAAGAGACCAAAGTCTACATTTACGAATACCTCCGTGAGCAGGCGCACGATCTGTTCGGCTTTCTGGCACGTGATACTAAAGCGCTGTTCGAGCAGCTGCTCAGTGTCAACGGTGTCGGTCCCAAAATGGCACTTAACATGTTAAGTATTGGTTCAGCCCAAGGGGTGCGGCAGGCAATTGCTGCCGGCGACGTGAAGTTTATCCAGCAAGCCAACGGCGTGGGCAAGCGGCTGGCCGAACGCGTAGTCGTGGAGCTCAAAGACAAAGTCGGTCTGGTCGGAGTCGACCTGGAAAGTACCGGACTGCTCCAGGGCGAAGATAATCTGCTCAAAGACGAAGCCGTACAGGCGCTGGTGGCACTGGGCTACACGGCCGCCGACGCTGCCCGGGCCTTGCACGAAGTCGACCCCAAGCTGCCAACCGAAGACCGTATCAAGCAAGCCCTCAGCGGAAAATAGTGCTATGGACATACCTAATGTCAAATTATCAAACGGCCGGCAAATCCCGCAAGTTGGCCTGGGCTTATGGAAAGTTAAAGAGCCTGAAGAATTCAAGATTGCTTTTGGCACGGCAATCGAAGCCGGTTACCGACATTTCGACTCGGCTCAGGCCTATTACAACGAGCACTTACTAGGACAGGTTTGGCAGGAATCAGGCCTAAAGCGCGAAGAATTTTTCATTACCACTAAAATCGCTGTCCAGCATTTCGGTTACATCAATGCCAAGCGCAGTTTCAAAGAATCACTCTCGAAACTACAGACCGAATACGTCGATTTACTACTGCTGCACTTTCCAGTACCGATCTTACGAAAAAAGACCTGGCAAGCTCTGGAAGAGATCCAGGCCGCCAGCGGCGCGAGGGCTATCGGCGTCAGTAACTACACCATTCGCCACCTCGAGGAGATGAAAGATTACGCCAAAGTATTGCCAGCTGTTAACCAAGTCGAGTTGCATGTCTTTTTGCAGCAACCTGAACTTGTTAAGTATTGTCAGGACAACGGCATCGTCGTCGAGGCTTACTCCCCGTTAGCCCATGCCAGAGCCATGGATAACAAGACCATAGCGGACATCGCCAATAAGCACGGCAAAACCTATGCCCAAATCATGCTCCGCTGGTGTGTCCAGCAGGACTTGGTGGTCTTACCCAAATCCGTCACACCCAGCCGGATTAAGGAGAATATCGGCATTTTCGACTTTCGGCTCGACACTGAGGACATGAAAACGATCGCCGAACAGGACCAAGACCTGCGGACCGCGTGGAGTCCCGTTCACGTCCCCTAAAGACTATGGTCTGGGTTATACTGGTCATATGATTGATAGGATTTTGAATACGGTGGACGAACCGGCTGACGAGCAGGAGATTGAGCTGGAGGTGACGCTCAGACCACGGGATTTTGCTAATTACATCGGACAGCAGCAGCTCAAGAAAAACATTCAGCTGGCGATTGACGCTGCCAAGAAGCGCGGCGAACCACTTGACCATGTTCTGTTGCACGGCCCGCCGGGCCTGGGCAAAACCACGATGGCTAGCGTCATTGCCAACGAAATGGGCGCGCAGATCCGTGTCACTTCCGGACCGGCTATCGAGCGGGCCGGCGACCTGGCCAGCCTGCTGACCAACCTGCAGGACGGCGACATTCTATTCATTGACGAGATTCACCGGCTGAACCGGACCGTCGAAGAGGTGTTATATAGTGCCATGGAGGACTTCAAGCTGGATATCATGCTGGGCAAGGGGCCGAGCGCGCGCAGCCTGAGGCTGGATTTGCCAAAGTTCACCATTATCGGCGCTACCACCAGGACCGGCGCCTTGGCCGCGCCGCTGCGCGACCGGTTCGGCATGATCCATCGCCTGGAATTCTACACGCCCGAAGAAATCCAGCAAATTATCCAGCGCGCGGCCAAGATTCTCAAGGTCAAGATTGACAAACCGGCCGCCGCCGAGCTGGCTAAGCGTTCCAGGCTGACGCCGCGCGTCGCCAACCGGCTACTCAAACGGGTGCGCGACTACGCCGACGTTAATGGCGACGGTATCATCGACACGTCGCTGAGCCACAAGGCGCTCGAGCTGCTGGATATCGATGAACTGGGGTTGGACAGGGCCGACCGGATGCTGCTCCTGGCAATTATCGAGAACTACGACGGCGGTCCCGTTGGCGTTGAGACGCTGGCGGCTTTGACGGCCGAGGAGCGGGGAACCATAGAAGATTTTTATGAACCGTACCTGATGCAGATCGGCCTGCTGGAACGCACGCCGCGCGGCCGCAAAGTGACACCCAAAACCTACAAGCATCTGGGGCGCAAGCCAAAGTCCGGCGGCCACCAAGCCACCCTGATATAAGCTGATATAATAAGCGTAACCATGAACCCGCAAGACCCTTACACCTCGCCCGCGCCCGCGCCTTCGCCCGCATACGCGGCCGCACCCATTGCCGACGGACAACTGGTCTGTGAAATCAAGCGCCATCCGATCGGCATCGTAGGGCTGTACGTGGCGGTCGGTTTCCTGATAGTAGTATTGGCCGTTGTGATTTTTGTGGTAGCTCCCGGCATTTTGACTAACTTTACCCGAGGGCAGATATTTTCCATCGGCGCCTTGATCTTCGCGGTAGCCTGTCTTATGGGGGCCGGTTTCGTGTTCGTGGGGCACACCATTTATTGGGGAAATAAATGGATTGTCAGCGATAATAGCATTACCCAGATCAAACGGATCAGCCTGTTTGACAAGCAAACCAGCCAACTATCGCTGGCCAACCTGGAAGACATTACCGCCGAGCAGGACGGCTTGCTGGCGCAAATGTTCCACTTCGGCGTGATAAGCGCCGAAACGGCAGCCGCGACCGATAA
>DATKRL010000011.1:0-7379 GCA_035532255.1 Candidatus Dormiibacterota bacterium
GCTACGGCCCGGACAACGCTTGACCGGGCGCCGGACAGGTGTAGGCCGTCTTCTTCGATGGGTCGGAAGAAAGGACGGCCGCCCAAGGCGCTCTCAAAGAATTCGCTATCGTTAAAATAACTATCCTTGAAGAAGTGGATGACGATAATGGCGTCATTGGGGATCTTATCCAAATACTTGCCCGTCTCGCCGGTGGCTAGAACTTTCCACTTGTCCGCAATGTTACTGAAGTAGGCCGGGGACAGGCCCGCCGTCCCGGCCAAGTGCCGTATCCTTAGCAGCGTTCTAACCGGATCACGTTCCTCGAACAGGCTGCTAATTACGCCTTTGGGTATCTCTAGGGCTTCACGCCCCAGGTAATTAAGTAACTTAAGCGAGCAGCCTAGATTACGCAGCTCTTGCCCGTAATCAACTTTTTCGCCCAAACAAGGGTCAAGCCCGATGGAGGCAACGATATCTCGCCCCATTGCCGGCGCCAAGCCGAGCTCGGCCAGCTCTTTCATTTGGCCCATTGAATAACCGATCATCAGGGACTCACCCGGGGCACTGGTTTGCCTGCCTGGCCGCTCTTGCCGACGGTCATCTTCGTTCAGGATGTGAAGCGTTGCCTGCGCGTCGTGCAAGAGATTAAAGTTATGGGACTGGTTGGTACCGACGATACGGCTATGCATACCTCGCTTGCTGAGCTGACGGGCGATATAGGTGTTAAAACCGTTGACGCGGGTCGCTAAAGGCGGGCTGAAATCAACCGATGTTTCCCATGCCTGCTCAAGCGGCACTGTCTTGCGGAAAACATAACGTGAATCGTCCTCTAGGGTAACGACTGACGTCCAAACCTCACCTACTGATTTGTCGAACTTGGGTTTGCCCTCTTGCCAGTCGGCAATCTGTAAATCATATAACTGCCCGTCAGCTTCAGTATCCAAAAAGCCCTCTACTGACCGGAGAGGGCTTAATCGGCTAACGGAGCCAGGTTCAGGTGAACCTGCCGCCCTGGGGTTGGGTGGCTTTTCTAAGGGGATCCTCGCTGCTTCCATGATATTTGCCTGTTAAAAATTTCACAGTGGATTTTCACTTTTTATCGTAATCCTCCGCGAAATTTTTGTAAAGGTGATAATTAATACGGAAGCTAACAGGGATAAAAATGTTCAACTTTTGGCGGCCGCTCTGGTACAATCTTAGTAACTATGGCGAAACTTACCCGGGAAGATGTCTTAAAATTGGCTCATTTGGCTAGGCTGGAGCTGTCCGAGAGCGAAATTGAAGAATTTCGCACGGAACTCTCGGAGATTCTACAATACGTCGAGCAATTACAAAGCGTCGACGTCAAAGGGCTGAAACCGACCAATCAAGTGACTGGCCTGACCAATGTAACGCGTGAAGACAAGGTCAAAGATTACGGCTACGCGCCAGCTGAATTATTAAAAAACGTGCCGACGGTAAAAGACAACCAGATCAAGGTCAAAAGGATGCTGGGATGAGTCAGTGGTTGCCGATCGCCGAACTGGCAGGGCAAGTGCGCGCCGGCAAACTGAAAGCCGCCGACCTTGTCGAACGGTCGCTCAAGACTATCGCCGCAAAAAAAGACTATGACGCCATTATCGCGACCACGGCCGAGCGGGCCATGGAGCGGGCCAAGGCGATTGACGCGCGCGCCGCTAAAGGCGAAAATCCCGGCCGGTTGGCCGGCGTACCTTTTATAGCCAAGGACAACTTCCTGGTCTTTGGTGCCGAGACGACAGCTGCCAGCAACATCCTAAAAGGTTTCACCGCGCCCTACCAGGCCACGGCTATAGAAAAGCTGGAAGCCGAGGGCGCTATCTGCGTAGCTAAGGCCAACCTGGACGCTTTCGCTCACGGTGCCAGCACCGAAAACAGCGACTTCTTCACGACCAAGAACCCACACGACAAAACCCGCGTGCCGGGCGGTTCCTCCGGCGGTTCGGCAGCGGCCGTGGTGCTCGACATGGCGCCGTTCGCGCTGGGTACCGACACTGGCGGTTCGATTCGCCAGCCGGCCAGCTTCACCGGTTGCGTCGGCTACAAACCGACTTACGGATTGGTTTCGCGCAGCGGGGTAGTGGCTATGGCCAGTAGTACGGACGTGATTGGTTCTTTGGCTCGCACGGTCGAAGACGCGGCGCTGGTGCTGGACGTCATGGCCGGCCGTGACGATCTCGACGGCACAACTATCGACAGGGATTCAAAAGGCTACGCCCAACTCCAGGATTCAATCAAGGGCAAAAAAATCGGTATTATTCGCGAACATATGGGCGAAAGCCTGGATCCGAAAATAATTAAAATCGTCGAAGAGACCGTCCGGCGGTTTGAAGCCGCAGGGGTCGAAATCACAGAGATCAGCCTGCCATCATTACCGATGGCCCTGGCGGTCTATTACATTCTCTGTCCGGCCGAAGTCAGCAGCAACCTGGCGCGCTATGACGGGCAACGTTATGGCTACAGCTATGCTGCCGCCAAAGACCTCGAAGACAGCTACAAAGGCTCACGCGGCCGGGGTTTTGGCAAAGAAGCCAAGCGCCGGATTATGATCGGCACCTACGTGCTCAGCAGCGGCTACTATGACGCGTATTATAAGAAAGCCCAAACCGTCCGCACCAAGCTTATCAATGAGTTTAACGCGGCTTTCAAGCAGGTAGATTTTTTGGTTGGTCCCGTGGCACCGACAACAGCTTTTAAGATTGGCGAGAACGCCGACAACCCGTTGCGAATGTACCTCAGCGATATTATGACGGTAGCCGTTAACCTGGTCGGGAATCCGGCAATCAGCTTGCCGGCCGGCGAGATCGATGGGCTGCCCGTGGGGCTGCAGCTGATGGCGCCCCAAAGGGCCGACCGGCAACTTCTGACACTGGCTAAACAAACGGAGGAACTACTGTGAAACTACTGCCCCGCCGCAAATTGAACGTTAAGCATTACACCGAGCGCTGGAAGAGTTTGCAAGGCCACTGCGGCAGCCGCAAGACCTGGCCCCAAGCCATTATCGAAGCCGACAACCTGCTTTGTGATGTCCTCAAGCGTTGCCGCTACAAGGGTAAAACTACTGGCGAACGCCTGGTGGCCGCCCAACACGCGCTCAGCAGTAACGACACTGTCTGGGTTGGCCACAAGCTGCGCAAGCGGATGGAGCAAGAAGAGATTGACGTCCGCAAACTCAAGAAAAAGGACATGGTTATCGCGCTGGCCGGTTTTCGCGAAGCCTTAAGGGATCTGGGGGCTCTGAGTCGTGATTGATGCCAAGACCCGGTCCAAATACGTCACGACCATTGGCATTGAATGTCATGTACAGCTCAAGACTAAGACCAAACTGTTCGCCGCGGTCGGTAATGACGCCCGTGAGGCGCCGCCCAACACGTTGGTTAGCCATATCTGTTTCGGGCTGCCGGGCGCGCTGCCGGTGCTTAACGCCGAAGCTATCCATCTGGCGGCCCGGGCGGCTTTCGCACTGGGCACGGAGCCGGAGCATTTCAGCAAATTCGACCGCAAGCATTACTTCTATCCTGACTTACCGAAAGGCTACCAGATCAGTCAGTACGACGAGCCTATCATTGCCGGTGGTTTTGTCAAAATCGAGGTTGACGGCCAGCCAAAAACCGTCGGCATCACCCGCGCACACCTCGAAGAAGACGCCGGCAAGAGCACGCACCACGCCGGCCAGGACTACAGCTTGGTTGACCTCAACCGGGCCGGCACGCCGCTGCTAGAGATCGTCAGTGAGCCTGATATGCACTCCAGCGCCGAAGCCAAGGCTTACGCCCGCGAACTCTACCTAAGGATGCGCTATGCCGACGTCAGCGACTGCAACCTCTACTACGGCAACATGCGCTTCGACGTCAACGTCAGTGTCAGTAAAACCGACAAGCTGGGCACGCGCTCCGAGACCAAAAACCTCAATAGCTTCCGGGCCGTCGAAAAGGCTGTTGATTACGAGGTCGCCCGTCAGATTGAACTGCTCGAAAAGGGCAAAAAAGTCGTCCAGGAAACCCGCGGATGGGACGACGCCAAGCAAAAAACCTTCTCCCAGCGCACCAAGGAAGAGGCCGACGATTACCGCTATATGCCTGAGCCTGACGTCCCGCCTATCGTTATCAAGCAGGCCTACATCGAACGCGTCAAAGCCGAAATGCCGGTCATGCCTGACGAATGGCGGAAACGCCTCAGCGGCCTCGGTGTCGACCAGAGAACGATCGAGTTGATGATCGACACGCAAGCCGACCTGCCAGAATACGAATACCTGGAATTCATCGAAGCCAATCTGGGCGACAAAGACTTCGTCAAGTGGGTCACCAATACGTTCGTCAACATCATTGAGCCATTGCGGACTAGCTCGGATAAATTCACCAAGCACGAATGGGCCGACACGCTGCCGAGAATTTACGAGCTGATCAAGGACGGTAAACTCAGCTCGTCACGCGCCAAGGACTTAATAAATGACATTTTCATGCTGGGCACGGTTCCCAAAAGCATCGAGGATTTCGCGACCAAGGAAGGCTACATTCAGGTCTCGGACGAAGGCGCCATCACCAAAATCGTCGAGCAGGTGATCAAGGGCAATCCGCAAGCGGCCGAAGACGTCAAGAACGGTGAGATGAAGGCCATCGGCTTCCTGGTCGGCCAGGTCATGAAAGAATCCAAGGGTCAAGCCAACCCCTCCCTCGCCCAAGACCTCATCAAAAAACGGCTCGAAATTTAAAGGTCTGGGTCGTCGGACTGGTGCTCACCTAGCAGGCTATTAACAGCCGAGTTGCCCAGCCGGCGGACGAATTCCTGCATGGGCAAGCCTTCTTCACTAGCGGTCTCGATAACCAAACGTCGTAGATTGGAAGCCGGCCGCTTCAGCCATTCGCGACCTTCGAAAGAGCCAAGAGACAGATCACGAACCAGATAGGCTGCTATAGCTTTTATGCTGCTGCGCTTGAACCCCAGGCGATCAATAATTCCGCTACTATTCTTCTTTTGAGCCTCCGTCATAAGCCGCTCTGTCGTCGGCTCAAAAGAAGCTGCATAGTCTCCGCTAATGTTCATCAGGTCGGCTCGCCCCAAGATTTTATCTTCAATCGAGACCGGCGTGCCGTCGAGCGCTGTCGAGCGGACGGCTTGATTGGCTACATCAACATCTGCCGGCTGAAGGCCATATTTATGGCTTAGAGCGCTAAGAATAGCCGCCGAATATTCTTCTTTGGAATCGAACCGGTGCTGCATGAAGTCATGGTGGAAACCGGCGTCATGGAACAAGGCGGCCACACTTAGCGCTTTCCGGTTGGCAGCGATATCGTGAGCCTCGCAGATGTCCGCCAAACTCATGACGTCCCAAAAGACCCGCAGTGCATGTTGAAAGTTATGGTGCGGCAGCTCGTCGGTGTATTGGTTTTCGGCGTCCGTAAAGAGCATTCCAAATTGTTCCTGGCTGAATCCGGCTGACTCGCCCCACAGCAACCAGAGCTTTTCAAAAGCCTGGTCCCGTTCAGCGGGTATGTCATACTCTCCGGGCATTGGCACCGGCAATCGCTCATACTGCATTAATTTGATTATACTCCTAAAACATTGTATTACAAGTGTTGAGTGAGCCAAAAGTCGTGTTACAATCAATTCAATGGCGCAGAAAAAAGTTACTAAGGCGATTATCGCGGCTGCCGGTTTTGGTACGCGGTTTCTGCCGCAGACCAAAGCCATGCCCAAAGAAATGCTGCCGTTGGTCGACAAACCGATTATTCAGCACATCGTCGAAGAGCTGGCCGGCGCCGGCATTACCGACATTGTCATCGTCACCGGTTATCACAAGCGTACTATTGAGGATCATTTCGACCATATCAGCTCCGATCTCAAGAACAACCTGGAAAACGGACAAAAGAAAGCTCTGCTGGAGGCGACCAACCGGATCTCCAGTCTGGCCAACTTCGCCTACATCCGTCAAAAAGGTCCTTACGGCACCGGCACGCCGCTGCTCAACGCCGCCCACCTGATCGGTGATGAGCCGTTCGTTTATACTTTCGCGGATGATTTCGTAACTGCTTCACCCAGCCGCTTCACCCAGATGTTAACAGTTTACGAGGAACGGGGCGGTTCGGTGATCACCGCTGTCCGACGCGATGGCGACGAGGATTACAAACGTTATGGCTACGTCGATGGCAAGGAGTTAGCGCCTGGCCTGATCGACATGACCACCATTGTCGAGAAGCCTGGCAGCCGCGATCAGGCGCCCTCTGACCTGGCTTCGGTCAGCGGTTACGTCTTTGAACCGGCCATCATAGACTATCTGCAGAAGCAGAGCCAAACCCATAACCCGGCCGAGGGCGAATTCATGATCCAGGACGCCATGCAGAAAATGATCCAGGACGGTCGCCGCATCTATGGCTTGGAAATCAAGGGCGGCGTCTTTTATGACACCGGCAATCCACTAGAATACCTTAAAACGGTCTATAACTTCGCCCTGCAACGGGACGATATCGGACCGGCGCTCCGCGATTATCTGCGCCAAAAGCTCGAGCAGTAGCCAACTGGCTGGACAAGCGGGCAATTAGTTATATACTGAACGTATGACTACCACCGATACAACCCTTTTGATTATTCTAACAGCGCTGCTCAGCATTTTCTTCTTGCTGTGCATTTCCCTGGTAATAGGCTTGCTCAAGCTGCTGGCCGCCGTTCGCCGCGTCGTCGCTAAGGCTGAAGACGTCGTCGATTCGGTCGAATCCGCCGCCGAGGTACTAAGAGACACCCAGGGCCGTATGGCTTTCTTCAAGCTAGTCCGTAATATAGTTAAGTTAGCCAATAGGAGCCGAAAAAAGTGATGGGTAGAAGAGACCGCCGCAGCCAAAACATCAAACGACTTGCCATTGGCAGCGGAATCGCGGCCGCGGCAGGCTATCTGGCCGGTATACTGACAGCCCCAAAAAGCGGCAGACAGACGCGCGATGACCTCCGGGTCGCCGCCGAAAAAAGCCGTGTCGAAGCCGAAAAAGACCTTAAACGTCTCCATACCGAGCTGGATAAAGTTATCAAAGACGCCAAAGCCGGCAGCGGTAAACTGGGCGTCAAAGCCCAGGCCGAACTTAACGATCTAGTCGAAAAAGCCAAAGACACCAAAGAAAAGACCCGCGAAATTATCAGCGCCGTCCACGAGGGCGACGCCGAAGACCAGGACCTCAAGCGAGCCGTCAAGAACGCCAACCTGGCTCTTAAGAACCTCCGCAAATACCTCAAGAAATAACCCTGTTGTAAAAGTTAAACTTCGGCAGGTCAAGGCCAAAGCGTATAATTGAGGAAGAAAAGTACGTCTTGAGGGAGGCGGTTTGGCGGCAAAAAAACACGCGTTGAAAGCTAGTGATTACGTGCATCTGCACAACCACACCCAGTACAGC
>DATKRL010000012.1:0-36196 GCA_035532255.1 Candidatus Dormiibacterota bacterium
AACTGTTTCTACAGAGGCAGGATACTAAGGACTAGTCCAATAACTCCAGTTTTAAATTTGTCTCAACTCCACTCCAGTTTTGATTTTGTGTTCCCGGTGGCCTACACCTAAGGCTACTCCACTTTTAAATTTGGGCTAACACACTCCGAAATAGAATTGACAACAGAGATGGTTATCTGTAGAATAGCAGGAATATATGTTAGCCATTCGTATGCAACGCACCGGCCGCCGAGGCCACGCCATGTTTCGTGTCGTCGTTCAGGACGCGCGACGGACACCGACCAGCGGCAAAGTCGTGACGCGGCTTGGCAGCTATGACCCGCACGGCAAAGCCGTCATTCTAGACAAAGAAAAAGCTGCTTTTTATCTGGAACACGGCGCCCAACCGTCCGACAGCGTGGCCCGCTTACTGAAGAAGGAAGGCGTCAAACTGCCGGCTTGGGTCAAGCTTTCCGCCGACAAAGAACGCGCTGTCCGCAACCCCGACAAGCGCCGCAGCACCCGGCCCGACGAGCCCGAAGCTCCGGCCGAACTCGAACCCGAAGCTATAGCCGAGGAAACCCCGGCTGAGCCCGCCGTTGATACAACTCCCGCCGAAGCTTCCGAAAACACCGAAGTGCCCGCTGAAGAACCAGCTGCCGAAGAAAAGCCCGCCGAAGAAGCCACCGAATAATAGGGCAAAAAATTTCACATCCGCCCGCCCGCGGTTTGCTATAATGGTTGCTTAAGCACCGGGACACGGAGGTACGGGGCATTAACTAACCTACAGGAGTCTGTCACATGAGCGAAATTGACCAACAGTTTATAGAATACGTCGTCAAATCTTTGGTAGGTAAACCGGACGCCGTGCATATCGACCGGCGCATAGACGAAAAAGGCGTTTTGCTGGAGCTGACCGTTGACCCCGAGGATCTCGGACGGGTAATCGGTAAACGCGGCGCCACTGCCCAATCACTGCGCACGTTATTGAGGGCTCTTGGCACCAAAAACGATGCTCGCTACAACCTCAAGATTATCGACAACGGACCGCTTGACCGCGGCCAAGCCAACGACAACGCCACCCAGGCGCAACCGGCCGCCCCGGCCAAGGATGCCGCCGCTGACACGGATACCGAGGCTGACATTGTGACCAAGGAAGAACCCGCTCAAACAGCCGAGGAGCCCGCTGAAGCCGCCGAGGAACCCGCCACAGCCCCGGCAGCCGAGGAGACCACCACGGCTGAGGAGCCCCAAGACCAAGCTTCCGGCTCCCAAGACGAAGAAGAGACCAGCGACCGTCTGGCCCAAACTCGCAAGGAGCTGGCCGACCTCGATGACCTCGACCTTTAACCCGTACAATGAAAATTCAGATTATCACGCTGTTCCCGGAAATGTTTACCGGTGTGCTGGGCAGCAGTATGTTATGGAAAGCCCAGGATAAGGGCGCGGTATCCTACGAGTTCATTAACCTGCGGGACTTTGGCCTGGGGCTACGCAAGCAGGTTGACGACACGCCTTACGGCGGCGGTGACGGTATGCTGCTGATGATCGAGCCATTGGTCAAGGCGGTCGAACAGGCAAAAAAAGCCGATCCGACAGCCAGGGTTTTGCTGCCGACGCCACGCGGCAAGACCTACCAGCAATCGGACGCCAAGCGCCTGGCCGCCGACCACCAAGGTTTGATTATTATTTGTCCCCGCTATGAGGGTTATGACGAACGGATTACTAACTGGGTCGACGAGAGTTTCCGCGTCGGCAATTACGTCCTGACCGGCGGAGAGCTACCGGCTATGATAATCATTGATTCGGTGGTTCGTTTGCTGCCAGGCGTGTTGGGCGGCGAAACGTCGGCCGAGATCGAATCTTTCCAGCAAGATGACCGGACGGTGGAGTTTCCGCAGTACACCAGGCCGGAAGAATTCCAGGGGCTTAAGGTGCCGCAGGTACTGCTAAGCGGCCATCACGCCGAAATCAAAACCTGGCGGCAGCAACAAACCGAGTCCTAGCTCTATCTAGTGAGTCGTATTTTTTATCGTCGAATTGAGCTGCTGTAACAAAGCCTGAGATGGCAGATTATCATTGTTCGGGGCTGATTCTCTCTTTTGGTCGGCATTCTGAATTTGATTGCTGGCGACACTAGGGAGCTGCGGCGTTACCTGGTCTTCCGGGTCATTAGTGTCGCTAGACCGGGCATCCTGATTGCCGGACGTGCTGGTGATCGCCGGCAGAATTGATAGTTCGGGCTGGGCAATAAGAGGCAGCCCGCTGGGCGGCTGGATTGCCGACGTAGCGGGCTTGGATGATGCCGTGGAGCCGAATTGGGCCACCGCGTGATTATGTGCCAGTACGAAGCCGAAACAAAAAATTGAGGTTGCTATTAACGGCGGCCCGACGAGGGCTAGGTGATAAGTGCTGAAAATCTGCGAGGAAACACCCGGGTTACCTTGTTTCAAATTTTCCTCCCTTTAGCACCTCTTTAATTCTTAAATACGAATTAAATTATAGCATTCCCTCACAGCCGGAGTGTAAGAAATTTGACACTTTTTGATAAGTTCTTAGGGCTCGCGGACGGGCAGTTTAAGGGAAAAACAGGTACCGTGCTGACTGGAACTAGTGACTTTGATTGAACCCGCGAAGTCAGCCGTCACGTATTGCTTGACGATGGCCAAGCCGATCCCCAAACCATGGCCGGACTGGCCTTTACTGGTATAAAACGCTTCGAAAACACGCGGCAACGCTTCGTTAGGGATGCCTTTCCCCCAGTCAGTAACCCGGATAGTCAACCAACCGCGCCGATGTTCGAGCGTTAGCTTTACGAGCGGCGGCTGCGCGGCGAGCTCAACGTCGGCATAAGCTTCGATGGCGTTGACCACAAGATTGGTGATTATATGCTGAAATTTCACCGGGTCGCCGCGCAGCCGGCAGTTCGGCACCGGCCGCAGATCGAGCCTGACACCGGCTTTTCTGGCGAGCGGTATGACTATCTGCTTCAACTGATCAATTTGCGGCTGAATTTCAAAGCAAGCGGGCTGGCTCCCTGGCCGTACTTGCTGTCGGGCGGCCTCGACATAACGCCGCAGCAGCCGCATATTGTGCTGGGCGCGGCGAACGCCGGCTGATTGCTGGTCGCTCAGCTCGAGATTCAGCATGGCGGCCGTCAAAGGCGTTCTGATCTCATGTAACAGGCTGGCACTCATCCGGCCCAATTCGGCGAACCGCTGCAATTCTCTCAAATGTTCATAATTAATCAGGCCCTGCATCTATCAGTCTCAGCTTTCTCTTGCTGGGCCATTCTCTGCGGCTTCGAGCTTGTATCCCACGCCATAAACCGTGCGGATTAGCGGTTCGCCGAAAGGCCGGTCGATCTTGTCCCGCAAATGTTTGATATGCACGTCGACAGTGTTAGTCCATAGGTCTTCGGCGCCATGCCAGGCATAACGCGCCAAAGCCCGCCGGGTGACAACCGAACCGGCATGCTCCATCAGGTATTCCAGCATCATGAATTCTTTGCGGCGCAGGCCTATGCTGACACCTCCCCGCTTAACTTGGTAGGCGCGGCGGTCAAGTTCCAGGCTGCCGACCATAAGTTTGCCAGCCGGCTTGGCCGGTCTTTGTCTATCGCGGGTTAGCGCTCGCAGGCGGGCCTTGAGCTCACCCAGGCTGAATGGTTTGGTCAGGTAGTCGTTTGCGCCGGCATCCAACAATTTGATTTTGGTTAGGACGCCGGTGTCGGCGGTCAGGACTAAAATCGGCGCTACCAACCCTCGCTCGCGCAATTCACGGCAGACTACCGAACCGGGCATGTCAGGCAAGCCAAGGTCCAGAATGATCAAGTCATAGTGCCCGGTATCCACCCTGTAAAAGGCTGATTCGGCGGTACTGACCGTTTTGACTTCATAAGTATTTCCCAGGGCGTGAACTAACGCGCCGGCTATGCCGCGGTCGTCCTCGACCAATAAAACCTTTGGTAAACCTTGCACAATGGCCACTATTATGGCGCATAAATATTAAATAAGAATTAAATCTCACAATTTTGTAATAAAAAAGCAAGTTTATGTTATAAGAAGCTTATGGTTGCGCTAGTCTGACTTAGCCTGGAAGCGGGATTCTACTTCGGGCCAGTTGACGACATGCCACCAGGCCTTGATGTAGTCGCCGCGCTTGTAGGTGTAGTCGAGGTAGTAGGCATGTTCCCAAACGTCGAGGCCGAGAAGAGGCACCGAGCCGCCGCTATTCAGCGGCGAATCCTGGTTGGGGGTGGTGACTATGGACAGATCGGGTTGTAACCAAGCCCAGCCGCTGCCGAAGACACCGAGGGCCTTTTCGCCGAAGGCGTCCATAAAGCCCTGAAAGTCGCCATATTTGGCTTTCAGCGCGTCAGCCAGCTGGCCGCCGGGTTCATGGCCGCCATCAGGTGACATCCATTTCCAAAAGTGCGTGTGGTTGTAATGGCCGCCGCCGTGGTTGCGGACCGCCACGCGGATTTCTTCCGGTACGCTGTCGAGGTTGCCGATCAGCTCCTCGATGGTTTTATTCTGGAGGTCGGGCGCCTTCTCGAGCGCGGCGTTGAGCTTGTCCACGTAAGTCTGATGGTGCTTGCTGTGGTGCAGCTCCATAATGTCTTTGCTGATGTACTTGCCAAGCGCGTCGTAGTCGTACGGCAGATCCGGTAATGTGAACATAGGTCCCTCCTTCTTATCAGATTTTAGCTTAAGGTTTATTGTAAGCCCAAAGCCGGCAAATGCAGTAATAAATTTCATCGGCCGGTGGTTTTAACCACGGCTCATAATGGTCGATTTTACCCTGTTGAGGAAGCCGATAATTCCTTTATTGATACGTCTTTTTGATTGTGCTACGATGTAAGGCCATAAAAATTTAAGGAGCAAAAATGAACGCACGAATTCCCAACTTTGAAAACTCTAACGACCGGGCACCTAACTTCGGTCTGCCGCCGCAAGACGATGAGCTAAGCAGAATGGTCTCTGAAGGCTGCCCGAACGACGTTCCAGGGACTTACCCAGCCGATGCTACTCCACCGACATTAAATCGGCCGGAAACCTGGTGGCAAGGGCCCGATCCCACGGATGTTTTCGCCGACGACGGCAATCCCCACGGCCCAGCGCAATAGTCACGTTTAGCCTGCCACAAACACTGTAATTTTGCTATGATGTAAGGTAGTATGCCGCGTCAGAAATTGTCCGAATACCGGGCTAAGCGTATTCTTGCCCAAGCCCTAGAGCTGCCTTATGAAGGCTGGCCAATTAACGCCGATAAACTGCTAGACACCCAGCTCGAAGAGCCTGTCAGGGCGGCTGGCTCTTTCGTCGTAAAAGTCGACGAGGGCGTCAAAGGCCGGTTCAAAAAAGGCCTGGTTTTACTAGATGTAGCGGCCAAAGATTTAACAGAGGCTATTAAAACCCTGAGCGCTAAGGGCTACCACGGGTTTATCGTGGAACCGATGGCCGACCATAGCCAGTCAGATGAACGTTATCTAAGTCTGATGTCTGACCGCGATGGCTTGCTTATTCAATATACTGCTAGTGGCGGTATAGATATTGAAAAACACGCTGAAAGTATCAAAAACGTACGGCTTAATAGCGGCGCCAAACCCGACTGGAAACGTCTGGCTGCCGAAACGGGATTTAGCAGCCAACAATTACAGAACCTGGTAGCGACTTTTACCGATAACTACTTTGTATTTATGGAAATCAATCCTTATCTGGCGGGCAAGGACGGCTTGCGGCTTTTGGACGCGGCGGTGGAGGTTGATGACGCCGCTGAGTTTTTCGTGGACAGCTGGCAGGCTGAGGATTTTCGACGTCACACCGGGCATGACCTGACTCCTGAGGAAAAGGTAGTCCAGGAGCTGGACGCCAACTCCCCAGCTTCGCTTAAACTTAGCGTTCTGGAGCCTGACGGCGGCATATTTTTATTGCTGTCGGGCGGCGGCGCCAGCGTGGTAGTGGCCGACGAAATTTATAACCAAGGCTATGGCAAGCAGCTGGCCAATTACGGCGAGTACAGCGGTAACCCCAACGCCGAAGAAACTTACGAATACACCAGACAGCTGTTAAGCCTGCTGCTTAAGTCATCGGCTAGGCGTAAGGTCATGTTTATCGGCGGCGCGGTGGCCAACTTCACCGATGTGGCCAAGACTTTCGCGGGCGTAATCAAAGCTATCGATGAAGTCGCCGCCAAGCTGAAGGCCGAAAAAGTCAAAGTTTTCGTGCGCCGCGGGGGCCCCAACCAGGAGGCCGGTCTGGCCCAAATGGAGAAGACGCTGGCCAAGCATGGCCTGCTGGGCGCCGTCCACGACCCGCGGACACCCCTAACGGTAGCCGTCACCGAGGCTCTACGGGAGATCCCTCATGAGTAAATTCGATTTGCGGAGCCTCAAACCTGTCATTATCAGTCTAGGTTCACATCCGGGTATCATCCAGTCGATGCTCGACTATGATTATTGCCTGGGCCATGATTCGCCCAACGTGATAGCCATTGTTAGCGGCGGCCGTAAACAGGAACGGTACTTTTGGGGTCATAATGAAATCATAATTCCCGTCTATGCCAGTTTGGCCGCGATTCCCAAACAACAGAGAGAGCAGGCCACCGGCCTGCTCAACGTCCAGTCCGCCAGGCGGGCACTGACAAGCATGACCGAAGCTCTCGAACTGCTGCCAAACCTCGTGATAGCTAATATATTCGCCGAACAAGTTCCCGAAGAGCATGCTTTGCGAATTGCCTCGCTGGCCGCGGCTAGGAATGTCCTGGTGGCCGGCCCGGCGTCCGTCGGCTTACTGGTGCCTGGCGTTGTTAAGCTCGGTGCAATTGGTGGTACGCAGTATCCGCAACTTGTAGCGGCCGGCATTTTCTCGCCCGGCGATACGGCGGTTGTCTCGACGTCAGGCGGGATGGTCAACGAACTCATCCACACCGTCACCGGCACCGGACTGGGTGTTTCTTTCGCTATAGCGTTGGGCGGTGACCGCAACCCAGTCACTACCCCGGCCGAAGCTTTCCTGTTGGCCCAAGCCGACGATCAGACTAAGCAAATAGTATACTTCGGTGAACTGGGGGGCGAGGACGAATATGCCATCGCCGATCTCATGTCAAAAGACAAAATTACCAAGCCGGTGATCGCCTATGTCGCCGGTACGGTCGCGGAATTATTTGCACAGCCGCCGCAATTCGGGCATGCTAAAGCTATGGCTAATAATCACAACGAGACCGCCAAAGCCAAAAAAGAGGCGCTACGGCGCGCCGGAGCTCAAGTAGTAGACGTGTTTGCCGACCTGGCCTCCGAGCTATCAAAACGAGTTAAAACCAAGCGCGAGCCCGAATCACACCGGCCGATTAAAGACCGCCACAAAAGCCTGATCGTCAGTCGTGTCTCTGGTGACGTCAAAGGCGACGTGCATTTGCTGGGCAAGGACTTGCTAACCACCGTAGAGGAAAACAGCTTGGCCGGGCTGGATATTTCCTTGCTGCTAGGGCGGCAGATTACCTCGCCAAAAGTTATCGAATTTACTGATTATATCCTACGCCTGTTGGCCGACCATGGCCCGTATGTCTCAGGCGCAGTCAATACCATAGTGTCCGCCCGAGCCGGCAAAGACCTGGCCTCCAGCCTGACGGCCGGATTACTAACTATCGGTCCTCGTTTCGGCGGAGCCGTCAATGCCGCTGCCGGAGCCTGGTTGGAAGGTGTCCACACCGACGCCAAACCCAAGGCTTTCGTGGCCGGCTTCACGGCCAATGGCGGCATCATTCCCGGCATCGGTCACAAAAAATACCGGATTGACACGCCCGACCCTCGGGTTAGCGCTCTTACTAAGCGGTTTGCCGGCAACAGCAATGGTGACCGGTATCTTAAGTTCGCCCAGGGCGTAGAGTCGGTCACGACTTCCAAAAAAGCCAACCTGATTCTGAATGTTGACGGGACCATCGCGGCTATCATGCTTGATCTGCTGGAATCAGAACTTGGCTACAGTCAAGATCAGCTCCAGGAGTTGGTTGATATCGAATTCTTTAATGCCCTTTTCATACTAAGCCGTTCGGCCGGCTTGATGGCTCACTACCTGGATCAGCGGCGTCACGACGAGGGGCTGTTGCGGCTCGGTGAAGACGAAATCTCATACATT
Source organism: Candidatus Dormiibacterota bacterium (assembly GCA_035532255.1). Lineage (GTDB taxonomy): Bacteria > Patescibacteriota > Saccharimonadia > Saccharimonadales > UBA4665 > DATKRL01. The sequence goes on from DATKRL010000012.1 coordinate 8,118, forward strand.
CCTTAAAATATGAGCAGGGAACTTTTTGGCACTGACGGCGTGCGAGGACTCTTTGGCCAATACCCCATTGATCGAGATGGTGCCGAACGGATCGGCCGGGCGGTCGGTACGCAATTCGCTAACGCCGGCCAACGGATCGTAGTCGGCCGTGACCCGCGTCAGTCGTCCGAGGAGCTGTCTGAAGCGCTTTGCAAAGGCCTGGCCGCTGTTGGCGTCAATGTCGTCCTGGCCGGCGTTTTGCCGACGCCCGGCCTGGCATACCTGACCAAAAAAGGCGGCGGCTTCGCGGCCGGAGTAATGATAACGGCCAGCCACAATCCTTGCGAATATAACGGCTTCAAAGTTTTTGACGGTGATGGCGACAAGCTGCCCGATGGCAGCGAAGCGGAACTAAACGGCCTGATCGAACAAAATGTTCCTGATCGTGGTCCTGCCGGCCAAGTAACCAATGATGATGAACTGACCAAGCGCTACGAAGATTTCTTGGTTGGCAGTGCCGGAGATTTGACCCTGAATAACCTTAGTCTGGCGATTGATTCCGCCAATGGCGCAGCCAGCGGTTTGGCCGAGCGGGTTTTCAAACGCTTGGGGGCGAAAGTCCAGGCGCTGTTCGACGCTCCCGACGGCCGAAACATCAATGATGGTTGTGGCGCTACAGATACCGCGGCGCTCAGGCAGGCGGTTATCGATGACGAGCTGGACTTGGGTATCGCGCTGGACGGCGATGCCGACCGGGTTATGCTGGTCGATGATCAAGGCCGGGAAGTGAACGGTGATCACTTGCTCTATCTGCTGACCGTTAGCGGACAGATGGATGGCGTGGTAGCGACAGTGATGAGCAACCTTGGTTTGGAACAAGCATTGGAGCGGCAAGGTATCAAGCTGGAAAGAGTACAGGTTGGCGACCGTTACGTACTGGAAGGCCTCAAGCGAACAGGCTATCATCTGGGCGGCGAGCAGTCCGGGCACATAGTTTTTCCGGAGCTACTTAAAACCGGCGACGGTCTGCTGACGGCAGTCCAGGCTGTCAAGGCGCTAGCGTCCAGTGACAAAACCTTGGCCCAGTGGCGCGACGAGGTCAAGCTGTTGCCGCAGGCGCTGGTCAACTTTACGCTGGCTGATAAGGCCGCGCTTAAGCGGCCCGAGGTAGAAGCGTTTATCAAACGGGAGACCGAGAAGCTATCCGGCCAAGGCCGGCTGCTGATCCGTCCTTCCGGCACCGAACCGTTGGCTCGGGTGATGGTCGAGGCACCCGATGCCCAGACGATCGCCAACCGCATCGCCGAAGAATTAAAGGGGCTGGTAGCATGATGGATTTTCCAGATAAATTTGACGAAAGCACACGCCCTCTACCGGCGGAACTGGGCCAGGCCGGCACCGAAGCCGTCCAAAAGCTGGCCGAACGCGGCTACGAAATTCAAGTCGGGTTGACACCGGCACTAGCCGACCAGATTTTAACAATGTCGCAAGAACCCAGCATCCGTGAATATTGCCCGAAGGATTGCAGCCAACGCTTCGCAGACCGGACATCAGCGGAACGCTGGCTAGAGAAAAAGCGAGCCGTGTTCGTCCTGCTAAAAAAGGAAGGCGATGGCTTAAGCTTGGCGGGCTACGGCTGGGCCGGGCCCGCTTCCAGCTCTCACGTGCCGGGTGGCGTAAACACTTTCGCGGTTCGTATTGGAGAGGTGGGGCAAGGGCAGGGCCTGGCAGCGCCCTTTTCCTGGCTGATTATCGCCGGCTCGGCGGTGCTCTATGGTGCCCGCGATTTCTGGCTGGAAACCTGGGCTTCCAACGGCGGCGCGGTTCACATTTATCACAAGATCGGATTTGAGACGGTTGACGAACAAGTTGACGATCGCCTGACGCGTGATAGCCAAAAGATCTCTGACACGCGTGTCTATATGTCGCTATCTAACCAACTACTACCCAGCTAACGTATGAAAAACGCGTTGCCAGCTAAACTGAGCGGCCCGGTCACCCGGTTCAAGGGAGATGGCCGCCAGCTGGGTTACCCGACGGCCAACCTGACGACTGCCACTGACCTGGACGACGGCGTATATTTCGGTTTCGCTGACTTGGCAGAATGGTCTGATCGCCCGGCTTTGGTTTTTATTGGCACGCCGGCCACCATGGGTGACACCGTCCGCCGGGTCGAAGTCTACTTGCTCGACATACCGGACAAAGATTATTATGACCTGCCTCTAAAAGTATCAATCGAACGCTTCCACCGCGCCAATCAAAAATTCGCCAGCGCTGACGAGCTGATCGAGGCCATGCGCGCCGACGAAGCCACTGCCCGCCGCTGGTTCGCCGAACGACAATAGTTTTAGTAGCGGTAGTGGTCGGCTTTGAAGGGGCCGTCCGCGGAGAGACCGAGGTATTTGGCCTGGTCATCAGTGAGCTGGGTCAATTGGCCGCCAAGGGCTTGTACGTGGACGGTGGCGACTTTCTCGTCGAGCTCTTTGGGCAGACGATGGACGCCGAGCTTGTAGGGCTTGGTGTAGAGTTCGATCTGGGCCAGCACCTGGTTGGAGAAAGAGTTGGACATGACGAATGAGGGGTGGCCGGTGGCGTTACCCAGGTTGACTAAGCGGCCTTCGGACAAGACAATTAGGCGCCGCTTGTTAGGCAAAGTGTACAGATCGACCAACGGCTTGATGGTTTCTTTCTTGATGCCGGCCAAGTCATTGAGGCGGCCCATCTGGATTTCGTGGTCAAAATGACCGATGTTACAAACGATGGCTGTGTCTTTCATGGCCTGCATGTGCTCGAGCGTGATGATGTCTTTGCAGCCGGTGGCTGTCACGAAGATGTCGCCTTGTGGAGCGGCTTCTTCCATGGTCACGACTTCGTAGCCTTCCATCAGGGCCTGCAGGGCGCAAATCGAGTCAACTTCAGTGATGAGGACGCGCGCGCCGAAGGCGCGCAAACTCTGGGCGCTACCTTTGCCGACGTCGCCATAGCCGGCTACGACGGCTATCTTGCCGGCGATCATCACGTCAGTGGCGCGCTTGATGCCATCCATCAGCGATTCGCGGCAGCCGTAAAGATTGTCGAACTTGGATTTGGTAACGGAGTCGTTGACGTTGATGGCCGGTATCTTAAGCGTGCCCTCGGCCAGGTACTTGTCGAGCTGCTTGACGCCGGTGGTTGTTTCCTCGCTAACGCCCTTGATATCCTTGAGCAGTTCAGGATGTTTGTCGTGCACTAGAGCCGTCAGGTCGCCGCCGTCATCAAGCAGCATGTTCGGCCCTTGGCCGCCGGGGAACTTCAAAGTTTGCTCGACGCACCACCAGTACTCATCTTCGGTCTCACCTTTCCATGCAAAGACTGGCGTGCCGGCCTCTGCTATGGCTGCCGCTGCTTGGTCCTGGGTCGAGAAGATATTGCATGACGACCAGCGTACCTCGGCACCAAGGGCTTGTAACGTCTCAACGAGTACGGCTGTCTGGACGGTCATATGAATAGAACCGGAAATTCGCGCCCCCTTGAGCGGCTTGGATTCGCTGCACTCCTGCCGGAGAGCCATCAGGCCTGGCATTTCTTTCTCCGCCAGTGTTATTTCGGTCCGGCCCCAATCAGCCAGCTTGATATCTTTAATTTTATAATCCTGTTCAGCCATAACTATAACTTAATCTCCTCGTTAAAATTATCTTGATAGCGTTTGATAACGTCTTCGCGCGAAAAACTGACTTGGGTCCCATGTCGCTCGACGATGAACGAAGCGACGACCGCGCCCAATTGCCCCGAAACACGCAGATCCCATTGTCGCAAGTAACCATACAAAAAGCCAGCCCGGTAGCCGTCGCCGGCCCCGGTCGGGTCGACCACGGCGGACGGTTTGGCTATGCCAATCCTGAGCGGCTCGGCCAACTCCCGGCCTTCTATCACGGAACCGTCCTTGCCCAGAGTGGTAATTACGGTCGGCACGCGTTTTTTGATCTCATCGGGTGTGGTATTGAGCTTTTGGCAGAGCAGGCCGAGTTCATAGTCGTTGACAATTAGTACCTCGGCGGCTGCCACTCCGGCCGCCAGGGCGGTCCTTGGGTCGGCTACCTGCTGGCCGGGGTCATAGACCAGCTTGATGCCGTACTGCTGGCACTCGGTAACCTGGCGGTTCATGGCTTCGGGGTTATGGGCGGCAATTACCGCCAAAGTGTCTTGGCCTTGCCAAGGCTTGAGGCTAAGAGATTCGCTGTCGCTCATCGCGCCCTGATAAAAACCGCCGACTTGGCTATCTTCGCCATCAGTTATGACGTTAAACGAAGCTGTTGGCAATTGGCTGTAATAAACCTTTGAGATGTCAACTCCCAGCCGGCTAAGTTCCTCTATGTAAGACTTGGCATCGGTGCCGACCGAACCCAGTAACACCGGCTTTTCACCCAAGCGGGCCAGGCCGGCCGCGATGTTGGCACCAATGCCTCCCGGCGTGTCCTCAAGCTTGTCCAATAATACGCTCAATGACAGAACATGCAGCTTATCCGGCTGGATAAGGTCACGGTAACGACCCGAAAAGTTCATAATCCGGTCGATCGCGATCGATCCGCAGACGACAAGTTGGGGTTTGCTCATGTTCGCCCAGTATAGCGGCCAACAGATAGGCTAGTCAAACGGTTCAGGCGTAGCCAGGGAAGAAGTCGGTCTTTATATTGTGATCGGGCACGCCCAGTGCCTGTAAATTATCACGTGTAGCCGTCACCATCGGCTGCGGGCCCGAGATATAGAACAGGCGCTCCGCGTAGTCTGGTACCTCTTCCGTAATCAGGCGTTGCGTGATTTGGCCGGGGCGCACGTGGCCGGGCAATCCTGGCTTCGGCGCGGCGGCCCCTGTCAGGCAGTAGACAATCTTGGCACCGATATTTTGTCGGGCCTCGCCTAGAACGTCATGGTAGGCCAGATTGGCCGGGTCGCTTTCGCCATAGAGCAAGGTGACTGACCGTTTGTCACCCACGTCAACCAGGTATTTGAGCATGCTGCGAAAAGGCGTGATACCGATGCCGCCGGCGATGAAAACCAGCTTGCGGGAAGAATCTTTGGGCATGGTAAAGTCGCCGCCCAGCTGGCCAGCCGCGATCGGTGTTTGCCGCCCCATTGCCCACATGGCTTGCTTAAAACTGCTGCTCTTTTCATAAAATTTTACTCCTAGGCGCAGCGTACTTTCGGTCGGCGAGGAGGCCAGCGTGAAATACCTCCGGCTGCCGCGGTTGTCGGGCTGGTCGTGTGGCAGCGTCCACTCCATATATTGACCCGGCTTATATTTGAATTTATGTTCGGGGGTGAATACAAAATCTTTGACTGCCGGCCCCCAGCTGACTTTTTGTGTCAGCTTAGGTATTAGCTTAACTTTAGGACTAATGATGTAGGAAAAGGCATTACTGATGACCAACACCAGCTCGGGCGTGGAATAGATGCCGAACAGATGGATTTGCGGCGAGAATAAGGCGCCGGCCAGTGTGCCATACCAGCGCTGTTGCCGGAGCCTGGATGGTGAGGTCAGCGGTTCGGTCAGCATCACGAAAGCCATAAAAAACAGCGAGGAATGCAACACGGTATTGCTGATAGTGCCAAACGCGTGGGCGCCATGCAGACTGGCCAAGACGGTGGTTACAAGCGTGGCTGTCAGGATAAAAACCGTTACCATCTGGCCGCGCTGGATTTTGCGAGTCAGCAGTAAGCCGCCAAGCAGCACGAACGGCAGCAGCCGCGCGTTACCGACCCACCAACTGGCGGACTGATGAGCGCCTAAGGCCGTCAGCGCGACGGCCACGGCCGCCGGGTTGAAAATATGCTGGCGGCGGATAGCCAGGATGTACTTCGACGAGATAGCCAGCCCGGCGGCCGCGCTCAAAAAGACAAAGCTTTGGACTGAGGCCGGCGGCGTGATAATCAAGGCCAGGATTAGCGCCGTGATCAACGACGATTCGGGGTTGTGCGGCGCTTGCCAAACATAGGCGAAGACCCTGTTTGTAATCCAGCAGACAAGCAATAAATAACTGGTGCTGACGGCAATCGCCACCGGGCTGAAGGGCAGGTAACCTAGGGCGCCCAACAGCATGGCCGCGCCCAAAATCACCGCCAGGTAATAAAGCAACAAGCGGTACATGGTGGTGTGGTCTAAAAACTTATCAATGAACTTCATGAGGCGGCCTCCACATAGCGTTCAAAGCCGCCGGTCAGTGTGGCCTGTCGGTCGTTGGTAATCATATAGGCCTCGTAACCGCTCATCGATTCAATAAAATTAATTCCAGTCCTGCCCATGGCGAAAGCCGCCGTCGCGAACCGGTCGGCGTCATAAATATTCGGGCCGATAACCGTCAGCGAGGCCACATCTTTTATTTCGGTGTGCCTCAACGGGTTATAAATATGCTGCCCGCGGACGTAGGTACCGGACGTCGCCACGCCTTCGGTCGTAACTCTCACAACCTTGATGACTTCGTCCCGGTTAAAGGGGTTCCGGATACCGACGCTCCATGGCTGACTGTCGGCGTTATGGCCGCTGACCTGGATGTCGCCACCCGCCTCGACGTAAAAATTCTTGTAGCCTAGCTCGCGTAGCTTCGCGGCGGTATTATTGACCGCCCAGCCTTTGACCAAGCCAGAAGGGTCCAGTTTGCCCTCATGGTAGGCGTCAAAATAGCCGCGGGTTTGCTCCTTGGTTTCCTGACAGAGCCGCAGGATGGTCTTCATCTCATCACTCCACCTGGATTCTGGCAGGCCGGCGTTTACCTTGGATACTTCGCTCATTGGCTTATAAGGACTGTATCGTTTGTCAACATAGTGGAAATAATCGCGTGCTACCTTAAAAGCTGCCTCGTTGGCGGCCTCATCCTCGATGACGACACTGATTGGCATGCCCATGATTAGCCAGGTTTGTTTCATCAGCCGGCAGCATGGTTTAAGGCCGATGACAGCGACTCGACGAAAGCCTGACTGGTAAGTGTCGCGCCTGAGATTACATTCACATTGGCATTTTGCGCCTGGAGGGCCTCTTGTTTGAGATAAGGCATGGCCTGCGAATTAATATATGACGAATTGGGGTTGTCGTTGGGGTATTGCAGGAACTGTACGTCAGTCAGTTTGCCGCCACTGATGACCGCTAAAACCTGTATGTAGCCGTAATAGGCATCGGCCGTGCTGCCAGTGTACTTGCCGTCTTTATAAGTCGTTGCCGTGGAATTGCTGCTGCCAGTGCCGCCACCGTTACTGCCACCACTGCTGCTGGCCGGTGCTTGGGCGGCGGGGGCGGAGGTGGTGGACTGGACCGGCTTCACTACCACCGGCGAATCGCCGTGCCGGCTATGGAAGCTGTACAACACGAAAGTCAGAATTACGAAACCGCTTAGCAAAAGCTTTTTCATTCCACTAATTCTAGCACCGCAAGCTTGAGAATAAGCTTAAAAAACTATACGCGGCCAATTGTCCGATCTAAGCTTTGACGCGTTGGTCGGGCGGCAGCTGGCGCTTGGCCAGGGCTTCGCAAGCTGCCTTGGCGTCAGCGTAGACCATTTGCCGCGGCGGGGTTTTTTGGGTCCAGGCGCTGGGGCCGCGCAGGGAACCGACCACGCCCAGTTCGCGGGCCACTTTGAGGTAGCGGATAGCGTCAATCACCACGCCGGCACTGTTTTCGGAATCCTGGACGGAGAGCTTAATGTCGACGTTCACCGGCTGGTCGCCAAAGCCGCGCAAGCGCAAATTGAAGTAGGCGACCTTGTTGTCTCCCAGATAGGGCAGGTAGGTGCTCGGTCCGGCGAACAGGCTGTTCTTAGGTACCGGTATGCCGCGCAGGTCGTTCTGAGCCCGGATGACATTTTCCTTGGACTTTTTCTTGGAAGCTAGGCGGGACTGGACCATCATATTGTTAAAATCCGTGTTGCCGCCGATGTTAATCTGCTGGTGAAAATCAACAGCAAAGCCGCGGTCAAAAGCTAGTTCCTGCAAAACCTGAGACAGGATGCTGGCGCCGAAAGCGCTGCGCATGTCATCGCCGATGATCGGCAGGCCGGCTTTGATGAATTTTTTTTCCCACTTGGGGTCGCTGGCTATAAATACCGGTATGCAATTAAGGAACGCCACCCCGGCGTCAATTGCCGCCTGGGCGTAAAATTCGGTGGCTTTTTGTGAGCCGACCGGCATGTAGTTAATCAGAATGTCAGCGCCGCTGTCTTTGAGAGCTTTGACGATGTCGACCGGCTTGGCCTTAGCGATCCGGAAGCTCTCGTCTTCAGGTTGAGCTAACATGTAATCGGAAACGCCGTCCAGTACCGGTCCCATTTGGACAACCGGCCCGGCCGGTACCTTGGGCATAAAAACGCGCGCGCAGTTAGGCTTGGCGAAGATGGCCCGGCCGACTGGCTGGCCAACCTTGCGCTTGTCGACGTCAAAAGCCGCTACGACCTCTACGTCGGTTGGCGCGTAACCGCCGATATCTTCGAACATCAGGCCTGGTACTTCCAGGCCGCGGTTCTCCTTATAATAAGCAAAACCTTGGTATAACGCCGAGAAACAGTTGCCGATTCCGGCCACCGCGACCTTGATAGAAGAGTTTTTAGACATAATTACTCAGTCACATTAGGTAACGCAGCAATTCTAGCAAAAATAACGTCTGTTTGTCTATGGACTGTATAATATGCCCTATGAGCGCGGCCATAGAAATAAAGAATCTTTCCGTCACTTTGGATGGCGATAAAATCCTGCGCGACATAAGCGTCGACCTACCGGAAGGGCACATCATCGGTCTGCTGGGACCGTCCGGCGCCGGTAAAACCACACTGATCCGAGCGCTCGTCGGCCGGCAGCACATAACCAGTGGCAGCGCGCGGGTATTCGGTCAGCCGGTCGGATCGCCGACCTTGCGCCATCAGATAGGCTACATGACGCAATCGGTGTCGATCTATCCCGACCTGACAGTCCGCGAAAACGCGCGTTATTTCGCCACCATGACCGGCCAAAGCCGGCAGGCCGCCGACAAACTTATCAAGACCGTCGAACTTGACGATTACGCGCATCAGCTGGTCGGCAAGTTATCAGGCGGCCAAAAGTCTCGCGTATCTCTGGCCGTAGCCCTGCTGGGCAGCCCGAAAGTCTTGATGCTGGACGAGCCGACGGTTGGTGTCGACCCGGTGCTCCGGCAGCAGCTATGGGAAATTTTCGGCCGTTTGGCGGAGCAGGGCACGACGCTCTTAATCACCAGCCATGTCATGGACGAAGCCAGCCGCTGCCAGGATTTGCTGCTGATCCGTGACGGCCGGCTGCTGGCTTACGACACGCCGGACGGCTTACGCGCCAAGACCGGCACCAAGACCGTCGAGGAAAGCTTCATCAAGTTGGTGGGAGAGCAATCATGAGCGCCCGCAAAACTCTGGCTACCACGGCGCGTGTCCTAGCCCAGCTCAGACACGATCCTCGCACCATCGGGCTAATACTGTTCGTGCCGCCCATTTTGCTGACCATTCTGAAATACGCTTTCCAGGCCGAGCCGCAGGTCTTCAACCATCTGGCGCCAATGATTCTGGGCGTTTTTCCGCTAACTATCATGTTTATCGTGACATCCATCGCTACCCTGCGCGAACGCACCACCGGCACGCTTGACCGGTTGATGACCATGCCGATCTCCAAATTCGACTTCGTTTTAGGCTACGCCTTGGCGTTCTCGCTGCTGGCTTTTTTGCAAGCCTGCCTGGTCTCGCTGGTGACGCTGGGTCTCTTAGGCGTCACGGTGCTGGGCGGTACGGCGCCGGTGTTGCTATGCGCCGTTCTGGCGGCTTTTTTGGGAACTAATCTGGGATTGTTCGTCAGCGCTTTCGCCCGGACGGAATTCCAGGCCGTGCAGTTCATGCCGGCCCTGATCTTTCCGCAGCTGCTGGTCTGCGGCCTATTCGTGGCCCGCGAGAGTATGGCCCGGCCGCTGCAGTGGTTCGCCGACGTCATGCCGCTGACCTACAGCGTCGATGCTCTCAAACAGGTCACCCTCCACTCGTCGTGGTCAGGTACCTTAACGCGCGATGTTGGCGTTGTCTTGGGTTTCGCTATCGTAGCGCTGATCCTCGGCTCGATAACTATTCGCCGACAGGAGTGAACCGATGCCTCCGGAAACTCTGCGGCAACTGCTAAAACGTTCCCCGGAAACCCATAAGTATGATTACGGCCACGTGCTGGTGGTCGGCGGTTCGCCGGGAATGGTTGGCGCGCCGCTCTTGGCGGCCGAAGCGGCCCTGCGCGCCGGCGCTGGTCTGGTGACTATAGCTTCTCACGCCACGGCCGCCGACAAACTCGAAAAACGGGTCAGGGAAGTCATGACCCTGCGCTTGCCCGCGGATTTATCAGCGGCGGTTGACGAACTCGCGGCTTTTATCAAGCGGCGCAAAGTCTCGGTCGTAGTGATCGGGCCTGGCCAGACACCGGATTTCGCCGCTCTGTCCCCTGCTCTGTTGTCAAAAATACGCATACCTGTGGTCATTGATGGCGGGGCACTCGGTGCCTTCCAAGGCAAGCTGGAAAACCTGAAAAAGGCCGCTCACCCGCTTATCCTGACGCCGCACGCCGGCGAATTTCAAAAACTGACCGGCGCCAAACCGCCTACTGGTCGGGAACAGCTCCGGCGAGTAACAGCACAATTCGCCAGCGAGTACCAGGTAACACTGGTTTTCAAAGGCCACCATACGTTAGTTGCCCACCCCGATGGGCAGGTTTATGAAAATACCACCGGCAATCCGGGCGTGGCCACGGCCGGCACGGGCGATGTTCTGTCTGGTATTATCGCCGCCCTGCTGGCCCAAGTGCCGGACACCGCTCAGGCCGTCGAGGCCGCGGTTTATCTGCACGGCCTGGCCGGTGACCTGGCGGCCAAGGCCAAAACCGAGCCCGGCATGATCGCTTCCGATGTCATCGAGCAAATTCCAATGGCCTTAGCGGAAAAGCAGTAAAATATTACCTTTACACGCGGCCGGTGTATGCGAAAATTAAATCCAGGTAATTAAAAAAAAGGAGGGCTTTATGAATGACGTTAATCTGGCTGTGTATCTATATTTCGAAGGTGAGTGCCGGGAGGCTATGGAGTTTTATAAGGGTATTTTTGGCGGCGAATTAAGCTTGCAGACTTACGCCGAAGTTCCTGGCATGGAGACCGACGCCGACAAAAAAGATTGGATCATGCACGCCAACTTGACTGGTGGTGACGTCAAACTAATGGCCAGCGATACTGAAAAAGCCAGCCCGGCAGCGGCCAAAATTGACCTGTCAATTGGCGGCAGTGATGACACCAGGCTGCGTGAGATCTTCGGCAAACTTAGCGCTGGCGGCAAGGTCAATTCACCTCTCAAAAAGGAGTTCTGGGGCGATATTTTCGGCTCGCTGACCGACAAGTACGGTGTCAACTGGATGGTCAACATTAGCGCTTGAAGGCGGGGCGGCTTATTACTGTCTAGGGCCGCAGCGTACCGGCGAAAACCTGCCAGGCCAACAGCGACTTGGCCACCAGGCTGAGGATAATATAGGCGCGTTCGCCATAGAGATAATTTTTCCAGGGGCCGATTTTCTTATATTGCAGTACCATGTTGAGCGCGAAGCAGCTGAAAAAGACGAAGATGGAGACGAAGATCCAGTAAACGAAAGTCGGTGCCCGGCTGCCCTGATGCGCGCCCAGTCCCATATAGAACGCCACGACAGCCCATGGCGCCAAACCCGCCCAACAGCCGATAAAGTAACTTAGCCAGTTAGTTCGCCGAGTCGTCTGGTTGTGGACTTCCATGACCAGCCCCATGAGATTCATGATCGATATCAGCACGAAGATCATCACCAGGCTGGCGAGATCATAGATGCCGACCAGCAGGCCGATGGCTACCATCATGACGCTGGCCGACAAGGAATATTCGACCCAGCGGACCTTATTGATGCCTAACTTGAGGTCGCGGTTGTAGCGCTTGTTGTAGACGGTGGCTACGATCAAGTGCGCCAGCGCCGACAGGAAAAAGAAAGCCACGATCAGATAAGCCAGCCGCAGGTTGAACAGCGTCGTGCTGGCCGGAACCAGATGCATCGTCGTCTTGTTAAAAGTCAGGTAGGTTCCGGTTACCGGCAGGCTGAAAGCCTTGCTGAGGAGCAGCACTGCCACGCCTTGAGCGAAATGCAAGGCCGCCATGACAAGATTGAACTTGCGCAAATTTTTATAGGTTATTTGAGCCATATACCAAGCATAAGCTCTATATTGTAAGAAAGCCAGAACCGCACCAGCCTTTAGACATGATTTAGGTCACGGCTGACCAGCCGCCAGGCCCGCTCCCTCAGACGGTCGCGGTCCTCCAGCTTCGGGCTGCCGGCTATGCCACAGGCCAACAAACCGGGGTAAGTATTAGCCTGCCTATAGATCGGCAGCAGGTAGTTGGCACCGGTGATGACCAGCGGCAAGCGCCGCCTGGTCAACAGCGAATGCAGCCGTTTGTCGATGCGCCGAAAAAACTGGAGCAGCATTTCCTTGTCGGTCTGCTTGACATTGTATTGGCCGTGGTACGCTTCCGATCCCTTGCCGGTGCTGGCCGGGCCGATGGTGTGGGTTTCGCGCCAGTTGGGGTACTCATCGATGTTAAGAGCTTTCTCCATGTCGGCCGGCCAGTCTTTCATATATTTGCGGCCAAAATGATAGTGATCGCCTTCGTACAGCCGGACGTTTTTATGTCCCAGCGCCAAAACGAAGTATGGCCGGTTGCGGCGCATGATCTTGAGCAAAGGCTTCAGGTTGAAACCTCCGCCCACAGTCAGCAGATAAGGCACGGCGTGCTCGGGTATGTGGTAGTAGCGGAATAACTTCGGGTGCATGAACAGCACCAGGCTGTCATGACGCGGCGGCCAAAATTCACGACCATCAACCAGCTGCCGCCCGGGGCCGAGCGTTTTTTGAATGTCGCGCGGCTTAGTGCCGGCCGATCGCAGCGCCGTCTCGGCTTCCCGCAAAAGGTTTTTGAGCTCGATCCGGTCCGAATCAGCCGTCGTGGCCTGATCAATATGCGGAGCGTAAACAGTTACGCAAGAAGGCTTCTCAAAACTCTTAAGCTGCCGGAGCTCTTTCTCGTCTGGGAAACGAACCAAGACCTTGTCCCGTTAATCCTGCTGGCCGTGTAAAGCCTCGGCCGGCATTTCGCGCTCTTCGCGCATCAGCAGGTGCAGTTCCTCCGACCGAGTCAGGAAATCATCCTGGCTTTTGAATTGCTCATCGGCGGGAAAAAGCCGCAGAAATTCAATAGTACTGTCGCTGAAGTTCCAATCCTGGGCGGCCTCCAAAATTTCTTGGCGGGTCGCCGGGTATGGCCCCGCCAACTTGGCTAGCCACCTGACATTATCTATATGGGGTAGGGGTTTATAATAAATCATCTTGCACCTCCCGAAGAAGCTCTCGCACTTCTTCATCATTAACTTGTTCGAACTGTTGGTAGTGGGCGCCCACGGCGCCTTGGAAATTTTTCGGCTTGTCCAGGACTATTACCTCGTCGGCCAGTTCTTCCAATACGGAGACGCTGTCCGGCGGGGCCACTGGTATGGCGACCACTAACTTGGCGGGATGCCGTTGTCGGATCGCCCGAACGGCAGCTTCCATGGTTAGTCCCGTGGCGATGCCATCATCGACGATAATGACAATCTTGCCTTCAACTTCCGGCGGCCTGAAATCTTCGCCGTAATATAGCTCGCGCCTTTTCTCGATCAGGTTTCGGGTGTCGGCTTCGGCTTGATCGCGCCAATGCTCGCTGGTGCTTAGCCGTTCATGCTCGTTATAAACCGGCGGTTCGTTTTCGGCAATCGCGCCGATGGCGTACTCCGGATTATGAGGATGACCGATCTTGCGCACCAGCACCAGCCCCAGAGGAGCCAGCAGTGTTCTAGCTACTTCCACCCCCACCACGACGCCGCCGCGGGGCAGGGCCAGCACCACGGTGTTACCATCTTTGTAACGCTGTAGTGCCCGTCCCAGCCGTTGTCCGGCATCAAGGCGGTTGAGGTAGCGCATTTCAAAAAGACCTCCTTTCTTTTAAGTTACAGCCCCATTTATTCACGTTTGGCTTTAGCTGTCGGTGAAATAACATATCTCATTTCTGTGGCATAGATCACAGCCTGTTCGTGCGCCCGTGCTACACTGATCGCCATGAGCGCCGATTCCACAGAGATCATGTTAACGGGTCATGTTTGCGTTGACGTTAATGACAGTGAGGGCTCTTCTTATACCAGTTGGGGCTCGCCGCTTATGTACATGGCGCGTTATTTCGAGCGTAATCAACCTGATGTCGATCCTGTTCTAATCGCTCCCTACGGCCGAGACTTTCTGCGCTACACCGGCGGCTTAACCCTCATGCCGCTTCCTCAGGGTGAGCACACCTTGGTGTATAAGAATTACTCCCGCGGCGGCCACCGGAATCAACAATGCGAATATGCCGATTCGGCCGAGCCGGTGGCTCTGACCGAAGACATCACTGAACGCGTCAAACGGGCTGACATTATCTGCGTGGCGCCTTTGCTGCCGAACTTTTCCCAGGATTACGTGCGCGACCTTTTGTCGCACAGACAGCCAAGCGCTAAGACGGTTCTGTTGCCGCAGGGCTATTTCCGAACGGTAGAGGCTGATGGCCGGGTTGTTCCCAGAGAGTTCGAGGAGGCCGGCGAGATAATTCCTCTTTTTGACATGGTTATTCTTTCTGAAGACGACCATCCGGGTAGCCACCATCTGACCAAACAGTGGGCAAGCATGTCCCCTTCATCAAATATAGTTATGACCTTAGGCGAGAAAGGTGCCAGCTGGGTGACGTCCAAAAAAGTCATAACGGTGGAGACCAACCCCGTGCCCGAGGACCTGATAGTTGATTCGGTCGGTTGCGGGGATACTTTCAGCGCGGCCGCCATGTACAGCTACTACCACGATGGCGACGTCCTGACGGCCATTAAAGCGGGCAACAAGGCGGCCCGGGCCAAACTTTTCCAAGCTCCCTTGGAGAGAACTGAGCCTGTATAGAAAACCTCCGGGGTGATACACTTAGTTGAGAGTTTTACCATAAGCGTAAAACACAAAAAAATGGAAAACGGCACAGAGCGAAGAGCATGGTTAAGGTGGGCACCCGCTATAGCGACGGCCATTATTATCGTCGGTTGGACGCTGTGCTCGGTATACCTTTCGAGAATAACGATTGGCAGCATCCGGGTGCCGGCACATGCCGGTGACGCAGCCGTGTCCGCCGCGCTGAACAAGCAGATCGCATCATACAGACTGACCATTAGCTATCCAGACGGCACGGTGAAGAAGTTCCCTCTGCCCAGTCTCGGACTAAATCTAGACACAGCCGCCTCGCTGCGGGCTACCCGTTACCGTCAGCAAAGGCTGCCTAATCGTCTGCAATGGTGGCGACCGGTGCCGTCAACCATAGTCCTGCGGGAGGACACGGCAGCCTTCAACAACTTCGTCGCGGCCCAGATAAATATTACCGTTCAGCCGTCCAAAGATGCTTCGCTGTCAATAGTTAACGGCAACATTCAACTGATCGGATCGGTGACCGGGGAGCGCTATGGGCTGGCAGCACCGGAGCGGACACTTCTAGCCGCGGCCAGTAATTTACAGCCGGAACCAATCAAGCTGCGAACCCTCAAAGTCAATCCGGCGTTAACGGCCGGTCTGCTGGCGCCCTACAAGGCGGAGCTAGAAAAAGCCATCAACCAGCCGGCCAGTTTTAAGGTTGGTCAGCAGACCGTCAAACCCACGCCGTCCGACATAGCAAGCTGGCTGGACATCACGCCAGACGATGCCTCGAAAAAAGTAAATATAACGGTCAACAGCGGTAAAGTAGCGGCCTATATTAATCATATAGCGGCTGCCGCCATCCATCCGGCTCAGGCCGAAGTCGACATAACGCGAGCTGATGGCAGCCGCCAGGTTCTGGTGCCGGGCGTTAACGGCGTGGACGTAGCAGACAAGACCAGTATCGCGACTTCGGTTTCCCAAACTCTGCTGAACGGCGCTGGTTTCAGCTTCTCGCTGCCGGTCAAGTACCAGTCGTTCCAAACCATAACAGCCGGCGATTACCCCAAATGGATCGAAGTTGACCTGACCAGTCTGCGTTTATACGCTTACGAACACGGTAATCTGGTTAACACGTTCTTGGTATCCGCCGGCCGGCCTGATACGCCTACGGTCACCGGTCAGTACGCGATCTATTCCAAGTATGTCCAACAGGACATGTACGGTCAGAACGTCGATGGCAGCAGCTACTTCCAACCGCACGTGCCGTGGGTCAACTACTTCTACCGGGACTATGCCATCCATGGCAACTACTGGCGGCCGCTGAGTTACTTCGGCAACATCAACAGTTCGCATGGCTGTGTCGGTCTGATTGATGGCGACGCGGAATGGATATATGACTGGGCGCCTATCGGCACGCCGGTCATCACCCACACCTAGGCGCGACAGGCGCATGATAAAATCAACTGATGAGTATATTCAGCCACGGACATAACCATAGCCATAGTCACACGCATGGCCAAGTCGACGAAACCATTTTACGCTCCCGTGAAGGAGTGCAGGTAGTCAGCGTTAGTCTTCTGGTGCTGCTGATCACGGCCTTGGCACAGGCCGGGGTTTTCTTTGGCACGCATAGCGTCGCGTTGCTGGCGGATACCATCCACAATTTTGGCGACGCGTTCACCGCTATACCGCTCGGCGCGGCATTTTTGTTACGCAATCGCCAGGCCGAACGATGGTCCGGTTATTTTGTCGTAATAACCATCCTAATCAGCGCCGGTATAGCGAGCGTAGTGTCCATAGAGCGGCTGATTCATCCAAGGCCTTTAACGCACTTATTAGCGATTAGCCTGGCGGGCCTCATTGGATTTGCCGGTAACGAGATAGCGGCGATTATTCGTCTGCGGGGCGGGAATCACCTGTGTAGCCCGGCCCTGATTGCCGATGGCCAGCATGCCCGTATTGATGGCCTAGTCAGCCTAAGCGTCGTGGTCAGCGCGGCCTTTGTGGCTATCGGTTTCAAGGCTGCCGACCCCCTGATAGGCCTTGCTATCACTATCATGATCCTGCGCATCACCTGGCAATCATCCAAGACTATTCGAGCGGGCGATCCTCATGCGGATCACGAACACGATCACCACGAACACTAAGGCTTTTAGCTGCTGACTGAATTTCGCTTGACAAGACCGGCATGCTTAATATACATTCAACTATATGGTTGAATATGCAATGAGCTTAGATTCCATCTTTTCTTCCCTGGCTGACCCTACGCGCCGGGACATCTTGCGGCGGGTTTCCAGTCAGGAATTGTCGGTTGGCGAAATCGCCCAGCCGTACGATCTGACGTTTGCCGCAGTGTCCAAGCACCTGAAGGTTTTGGAGAAAGCTAAGTTAATAATTAAGAAAAGGAGGGGTAAGGAACAAATGGTAAGCATAGCGCCACAAGCGCTAAAGGGGGTTGACGACTATCTGGAATTTTATCGCCAGCTTTGGGAAAGCCGGTTTGATTCACTAGAAAATTATTTAAGAAAGGGGGAATAGTATGGCAGAAGAAAGTAAGCACGATTTATCAATTACAAGAGTGGTGGACGCGCCACTGGAACGCGTTTGGCAGGCCTGGACAGATCCGGACGAGTTGCAGAAATGGTGGGGGCCGCGTGGTGTCACCAACCCGACGTGCGAGTGGGAGGCTAGGCCCGGGGGCAAGATGAATGTCGTTATGCTGGCCGGCGAGAGCCTGGGCGAGTTAAAGGGCCAGGAGTGGCCGATGACGGGGGAGTTCAAAGAAGTAGTTCCCCGCCAAAAGCTCGTTTTTACTTCCAGCGCCATCATGGATGGCAAGCCGATTCTGGAAAATCTCTGCACAGTGACGCTGCAAGATCAAGACGGCAAAACCAAGCTAACGCTCCAGATTGTCGTTACCAAGGCGACGCCCGAAGCCGAGGGTCCGTTAGCCGGTATGGCGCAAGGCTGGAACGAGAGTATAGACAAGCTGACAGAACAATTGGAGCAAAGGGTTTGACTATGGCGGAACACTCAATAGTCCACGCTAGCTTTACGAACGAAGGCACGTTCCGTGATGGCGTCACCCCCCGTTTCGAAGCCACCTCAGGTTAATGCAACTCCTCAGTTGTTCCTCAGGTTCGCCTGCTTTAGTATAGGAGTATGCAAAGTAACGCCCATGAAGCGCTAATCAGAACAGAATAATGTCTCATGAAGATTACCATAGCGACCAAAAACGTTACTAAAACTTATGGCAAGGGCGAAGCCGCCCTCAAAGCCCTCGATAATATCAGCCTGGACATCAAGGCCGGCGAATCAGTAGCCATAATTGGCAAGAGCGGCTCCGGGAAAAGCACTTTGATGCATACCCTGGCGTTGCTTGACAAGCCGTCCAAAGGTTCGGTTCTGGTAAACGGTGAGGACGCCTCCCGTATGAGCGGCAGGCAACTCGATACCCTCAGGAACAAGAGTTACGGCTTCGTTTTCCAGCAGTTCTTTCTCAACGCCAATGACACGGTGCTGAACAACGTCATCTTGCCGCTCAAGATCGCGGGAGTGGGCCGCAGGGAACGTAACAAGCGGGCCATAGAAGTATTAAAAGCCGTCGAACTGGAGGATAAAGCGGGGAGCAAAGCCGCCAACCTAAGCGGTGGCCAAAAACAACGGGTGTGTATCGCCCGGGCCCTCATCAATAACCCCAGCGTCATATTCGCCGACGAGCCGACCGGCAACCTCGACAGCGTCACGGGAAAGACCGTAGAGGATTTGCTGTTTAAGCTGAACCGTGAACAGGGTATTACTCTTGTCATTGTCACCCACGATAAAGATATCGCGGCGCGGTGCGGCCGGCAGCTGCATATCAAAGACGGCAAGTTAACTGGCAGGGGTGAAATATGAAGTCCATAGACTTGCTCCAAACTGCCAGCAGCAACATGTTGCGCAGCAAGGCCCGCACACTCTTAACCGTCATTGCTATCTTTATCGGCGCTATGACCATCACGCTGACTAATGGCATAGGTACTGGGATAAAGAGCTACCTTAACCGGCAGATCGGCAACCTTGGCGCTACCAATGTCATGATGATCCAACTGACCGACAAGAACGCGCCCGGGCCGGGTTCGGCTAGTAGCGCTCCGGCTGCCTATAATCCGCAGCAGAAGACCCAGGCCTCAGGCATGAGAGGCGAGGTACGACAGCTGGTAATGACCTCAAGAGATATAAGCACCATCAAATCGATACCCAATATCACCAGCGCGACGCCCGAGCACGTACTTTCTGCCGACTACATCATGGGAACCGGCGGCAAGTACCAACTGTCTCTGCAGCAGCAATTCGGTAGCACCACGGCGGATATGCTGACCGGCCGTGGCGTTGGCATTGCTAGCGCGCAGAACCAAATTACGCTACCTGATAATTACGTAAGTCCCCTTGGCTACACCGATCAAACTATTATTGGCAAGCCGATCACCATCGGCATCACCAGCGCGGAAGGCAAGCAAAGCACGGTAGTCGCTACGGTTACCGGGGTCCAGCAAAAAACTCTCATCGGCGCTTCAGCGGCCTTTATTAATACGGCACTCGCGAACCAGCTTTACGCCATTCAAAGTACCGGTTTACCGTCGGCTACCGCCGACTCGTTCTCGTCGGTAGAAGCGACTTTCCCGACTAGCTTAACGGATGCCCAGATAACAACTCTCAAGAACGCCTTGAGTGCCAAAGGTTACTCCGGCCAAACCATCAAGGACCGGGAAAACACCGTATTCACGGTTATCAACGTCATTATTATCGTGTTTGATATGTTCGGCGCCATCGCTCTCTTGGCCGCTTCTTTTGGCATCATTAATACCCTGTTTATGGCCGTGCAGGAACGGACTAAAGAAATTGGCTTGATGAAAGCCTTGGGTATGAGCCCGAAACGTATATTCACTCTCTTTAGCATCGAAGCCGCTTTGATCGGATTTTGGGGCAGCGCCTTAGGTGTCGGCTTTGCCGCTTTGCTTGGCAAGGTCATCAACACCGTCGCGACCAAGGGTTTCCTAAAAGATTTTCCGGGCCTGACACTGCTAACGTTCCCCCTGACGACGGTTGTCGCCGTTATCGTAGGCATCATGCTGATAGCTTTCCTGGCTGGCACTTTGCCGGCTTTTCGAGCCAGCCGCAAAGACCCCATAGAAGCCCTGCGCTACGAATAGATCTTAAAACGCCAGGCCCGCCTTACCAACCCCTGCCGCATCCGTGCTGGTCGGGCGGGTTTCTCTGAATACGCATAGCTACAACAATTTGTTCTCGCGGCGTAGCGTCGGCCGCGGTGTGAGAAAAATCTTCTCCGCCGTAAATGCTCCAGTTTTCATTGGATATGCCGAGGCCGCCAGAGTATGTGGAGCCTCTGACGTGCCAGTTACCGCCCTCTTCACAAACGTTGACTTTCGACCAGGCGGCGAACTCCTCCGGAGTTACTTCGCTTGCGGCTATCTGCGCGGGGGCGGGATGTGTTTGGGAATGGTGCGGGTTATGCGTCTTGTGGTCTAACTTGGCATTATGACTGGCTTTATGAAGATGATTAGGCGCGCCTACATGTTTTACCGGCGAAGCATAACGTAAACTCTCCCCAGTTTGACTATCAATTGGGTTAATGGTCCAGGCTACTATCGCGGCGGCCGCAATCGAAATGTGCGGCACTTTACTGCCACGTAATTCCGGGCGTATAGGCATACGCGCGTCCTTCCATATTAATAAATTATTAAACCTAATGGTTATGTTTTAGTGCTTGCCATCTGGATTATACGCAGAGCTGCAAACCCCGCCCCTAAATCAAGCTAGTAAACACTATTAAGCGCAACCATACTTTTTAATTTTAACGAACTAAGATCTAGCTAAGTGTTAGATATTGCACATGCAAGGAACGCCGTTCTCCGGCTTGGCTTGTACAATAAATACTAAGCCATGGTTAAGAATAATTTCCTGCCCATTGAAGATTACTTCATTATCGGCGACCTACGTACGGTCGCCCTGGTGTCTAAACACGGTTCAATCGACTGGCTATGCTTACCTTACTTTGACTCTCCAAGTGTTTTCGGAAAATTGCTGGACCCTGGCGCGGGTTGCCTCGCCATTGAGATGCCCGGTTACCAAATTGATGCGGCTTATCTAAAAGATACGGCAATCCTAGAGTTTCGTTTATCGAGCGGCAGAGCAAAGTTATCTATCAAGGACTATATGGTGCCAAAAAAGACTACTAAAAACGCGCCCCAATACTTAGTCCGGCAAATAACGGGCATCCAAGGCTCGGCTGAGCTTAAGTTTAAATTTCAGCCTAAGCCGGGATACGGTTCAGAAAAAACTAAGCCTAAAGTGACGTCTCGCGAGATAAAATTGCCGGTCGAAAATGGCTCACTGACTTTGCACCTCCCGCGGCAATCAAGCGTACAAGCAAAAGAAGATCACTACCTAATCACGATACCTATCAAGGCCGAAGACACCAAGCGGCTGATACTCGAGTACTTGCCCGAAGGCACAACGCGCGACTACCAAGAAGTTGACCTAGAAAAAGACACCATTAAGTTTTGGAAGAGCTGGGTCAAAAAAGGCCGCTTTATGGATTTTTGCAGAGATAATCTCGTCCGGTCGGCTATCACCTTAAAGCTCCTGCAATTTTATCCCACCGGAGCTATAGTAGCCGCCCCGACTACCTCTCTGCCGGAAGAAATAGGCGGCATGCGTAACTGGGATTACCGCTACGTTTGGATTAGGGACGCTACTTTTGCCCTGTACGCTTTTACGATCTTGGGCTATCAAGAGGAAGCAGAACGTTTCTTTGGCTTCATCGAAAAAGTAACTCAGAAATGCGCCGAAGATGACTTTGACGTTTCGCTAATGTACACCATTTGGGGCGAGCCGGTTCCCAAAGAGCGCTCGCTTAAACATTTATCGGGTTACAAAAATTCTCAGCCGGTGCGCGTCGGTAACGCGGCCGCCAGACAATTCCAGCTTGACGTCTATGGCTCTCTGATTGACGCCATTTACTTCGCCACCAAAGAGAATTTAACGGATGACAATAAGACAAAACGCCGGGATCTGGTAATGGAATTGGTGCGCAAGATTGACCAACTCTGGCAAGAACCGGACCATGGCATATGGGAGGCCAGAATCGGAACCCGGCACTACACGTACAGCAAGGTTATGGCCTGGGTGGGCGCCGACAGGGCCCGGCGTCTGCACCAGACGCTGGGGTTTAATGACGCAGACGTTAAAATCTGTGCCCGCCTGGAAGAGACGATCAAGCAGTGGATTTGGCAAAATTGCTACGAGGCCGGCAAGTTATCACAGTATCCGGATTCTAAAGAAGTTGACGCCACGAATTTTCTTTTCGTGCTGCTTCAGTTCCTGGACAAACATGACCCCCTGACGCGCGAGATTATCGATAATACGGCTGAGCGGTTAAGCTACCAAAAAATCTTCGTTTACCGTTATCTTCAGCCGGACGGTTTGCCAGGCGAAGAAGGCGCGTTCCTACTTTGCAGCTTTTGGCTAATTTCTGCCCTGGCCATACTGGAAGACGTGGACGGAGCGGTGGACTTATTCGAGAAGCTCGAAAAGTATTTTAAGCCTCAGGGTTTACTCGCGGAAGAAATTGATCCTGCGAGCGGCGCCTTTCTGGGCAACTATCCGCAAGCATTTTCTCACATGGGATTTATTATGAGCGCCTACTACATCGATAAGTACGCTAAACGTAAAAAATGACGGCCTGTACAATAAGTGTAACGTTATGACTAAGAAACCGTTATCTAATAAGGAGATGATAGACTCGGCAGACCGGTTTGAGGATATGTATAAGTCAAACGCGCCTTTGATCTATCGCTTCATGTTCTGGCGCACCAAGGACCAGATGCTGGCTGAAGACCTGACCAGCAATGTCTTCGAGAAGGCCTGGCGAACGCGCAGGAGTTTTACCGGCGGTTCGGCCAAGGCTTGGTTGTATAGGATTGCCCGCACGACCCTCATCGACTACTGGCGGAAAAAGAAGGAAGTGCCGGATGACGGAGACATTATCGCCCGAGCAGTCAGCGACAGCGCCGAGCTTGACGAGGCGCTGGACCAGAGCATGGCGGTAACCGAAATGCGAAAGGCACTCGCTAAACTTCCTCCAGACATGCGCCAAGTGGTGCGTTGCCGTTTTATTGAAGGCCGGTCGGCTCGTGAGACGGCTGCCCAACTCAATATCAGCGAAGCCAACGTGCGCGTTATCCAGTACCGGGCGCTCAAAAAGTTAAGGAATTATCTGCGATGAAAGATCTTAAGCGACAACTACGGAAGGAATTGCTAGCAGCCGGCGCCACCGCGGCCGAGGCTAAAGAGCTGCAGCCCATCGCGGCCAAATTGAGTCTGCTAAAAGGCCGTAACGCGGCGGCTGGGAACCGCCCGAAAACTAATCGCTGGCGGGCAATAGTTAAACCGGCGGTATTCGTGGCTTCGGGTTTAGTTCTGGGTATGTTCGTCATCATCACTTCCCAGGCCGCTTTACCGGGCAGCTGGCTCTATCCAGCGCAGAAGTTTTCCGATAGCGTAGCCATAAGCATCCATCCGCAGTACAGGGCAAACGTCATGATGAAGCGAGCCCAGCAAGTCAATCAGCTGGTGGCTCAACATGCCAGCTCGGAGCGGGTGCTCGCGACGCTCGCTGACTACACCGCCGAGGCGAGCGCGTACAAAGACACCCCTCACGCCAACTACGCGGCGTTTGAATACTGCAAAACCAACCTCCGGCAGGCGGCATCGGCTGCTCCGCCAGATGTCCGTCAGGCCATTTCGATCAGCCTGCAATCCCTTGAAAACACATAATTTGTAACGAAAACCGGCCTTTACCGTTATGTATTAGGTAGCGCATCATAAAGTAAAAGGAGAGTTATATGAAAGCATTTATTATTGGACTAATAGCGGTAGTAATTATCGGCGGCGGCTACCTGCTGATGCATAAATCGCCGAGCAAAACGGCAACCACCACTCCAAGTACAAGCAGCCAGTCTCAAAGCTCAACTCCGAGCTCAACGCCCAGCCAGAGCGCCGTGGACACCATTACTTTCGACGGTAATCAATTTAGCCCGGCGACCCTGACGGTTAAGTCCGGCACCATGGTGACCATCAAAAACACCTCGTCACAAGACGTTCAAATGCAATCTAACCCTCACCCAACACACACCGATGACAATGATCTGAATGTCGGGCTGGTAGCGGCCGGGCAGAGCAAGACCTTTACAGTCACCAAGACCGGCAGCTTTGGCTACCACGACCACTTAGACCCGAGCATCCAGGGCAAAATTACTATAGAATAGACTAGATGAAACTAAACACCGCAACTAGCGATCAGCTGGCCAGCCTGTTGCTCCGCATCGGGTTGGCCGCGGTGCTGCTGTATGCCAGCGTGGCCTCCTTGGTCACTCCCTCGGATTGGGTCGGCTACTTGCCGCACTTCTTGACGGCCCATGTCTCTGGCAGCCTGCTGCTGCACTTCTTCTCGGTTTACGAAATGGCTCTGGCCGTTTGGCTGCTTAGCGGCTTTTACGTAAGATACGCCGCCGGTCTGGCAGCCGCGACATTCACGGGGATAATACTCACGAATCTCGGCTTATTCATAGTTACGTTTCGGGACATAACCATGGTCTTCGCGGCTTTGGCTTTGATGTTTATCGAAACCAAGTGAGGATTTGGCTGAGCTTACCGATCCGGAACCTTTCATAAACCGTAGCTTTTACTAATTATTCCCCTTTTTTCATATGTACCCACTGCTCGCTTGTTATAACTGTGGCTTGCCGGGGGAATACTTTTTCTAACAGTATGGAGTGTACTTCCGCATCAAAATCAGCGCAAAGATCTGACAGCACAGTAAGCCGGAAATCTTTGTCAGCCGCTTCCCGGATGGTTGATAACACAACGCCACTCGTGGCGATTCCTGCGAGCACAAGATGCTGGATGCCCTGGGCGCGCAAAAGAACCTCAAGATCACTGCCGCTAAAAGCACTAACGCGGTGTTTTACTACTACCATGTCGTCGCCAGTGGGCGTCAGCACGGGGCGGGGATCTACCAAATGGGCTGCCATTGTTTCTTTTACGGTTTGAAACGATTTGTTGCGAAGATTGACTTCAGGAAAACCTGGACGAAAGCCGACGACGACATAGATAACCGGCACATGACTTTCGTGAGCTTTAGTCACAGCCGCCTTTACCTTCTTTAAATACTCGTCCGCATTATTTAATCTATCAGTGATTCCGGGCTGCACGTCCATGACGAGTAGCGCGGTTTTCTCTAGTGCTTCTGGCATAACTACATTATACGGGATAAAGTGCAGCCTGTGCATTGCCTTATAGAGTGAACGATGTTATATTATTGATAATGAGTGATACTTCAGGAGAAGCAGCTGGAGCTTCATTACGGCCATCCGTGGCTGACTATGATGTTCCTGAGTTTGGGCCCAACTTCTGGGGTAGGCGGATTGTAGATATAACAGTTGGCCTGGCCCGGCTGGCCATGCACCCGGAAACTCATTTTGAGGATGAGGCGGCGATCCGTAAACATCGTGACCAGCGCGGGGTTCTTGAGATATTGGCTACACACTTCAGCCGTCTTGAGCCGGGTGTGATAGCTCAGCTGGCCGGTAAGCACGAGTCTTTAAGCCACCTTAAATATACGACCGGGGTGACGGCCCGTACCGAATTGTGGGACATTCCGGTTCTGGGCCGGCTGTTGAGAAGCATCGATGCCGCGCCGGTGAAGCGTACTATCGAGCGCCCTAATGAGACGGATGCCGAACGGGCGGACCGCCAGGAAGCGAACCAGCGCCAACAAGCTAAAGCCGGCCGCCGAATGGCCCGGGGTAATAACTGGATAATATGGCCCGAGGGCAACAGTAAGCGATCAGCCGAAGTTAATGGTCAGCTGGTGCGCGTCAAGCGTGATCCCAAAACGCTGCTGCCAATCCGCAACGGTTTTGTTTATTCACTCGAGGCCATGACGGAAGAAGAAAGAGCGCGGGTCAAATTACTGGCAATAACTTGTTATTATGGCGAAAGGGCTCTCAGCGGCCTGCGTCCAACGGTGTATATAGGCAAGCCGGTCGCGCCCGTCGAAGGAGAGCGGGAAGAAGTGAGGCAACAAGGTGAGGCCTTGATGCGCCGCGGCCTAGCTGAAGCCATCAGACTAGACGAACTGCGCCAGTAATTGGCTGAGCATGTCGGTCAGGAAACTTTTCGGCCTTTGTTCGCTATTTGAGGGTAATAGATGTAGCCCGAGCGCGAGACAAAGTTGCCGTTACCTAGTATGCTTCCGTAACGTGACCTGGTTGGCATCCATACGTCGATAAAACATCTTGGGTTTGTTGATTAGCGGGCACTAATTCTAATCCGCTTTCAACCCCATTAAAAGTAAGTCTTTTGATGTCGGTTCCAGATGCGGTTATTACTAACTGATTGGGGTGGGTTGAACTCACATAAGCTTGAGCGTCTGCAGGTGTGTTAGCATCTACTTGAGCGTGAGACATCAAACCATCAGCTGAAGCATGCACTGAGCCGCCCGCTATGTTATAAGCGCTGCTTGCGAGACATGCATCACCAAAATCAAACTCGTAGTAGTCTTTGTAGTGCCATCCAGCTCCGTCATTGAATGTATCCCTATAGACACTTATAGGAGTAACGCGTAAATAATCGAGTGCAAATTTACCCACTGGACTTGCATGTTGAAACTGGCTGTCGTATTGATTGGTAGCCTCAGCTTTTGCCTTTTTGACAGGGACAACAGGGCTATCAATATAACCGCACCCGTCTAATGCTTCTACGCCCATAGCTAACACACCAATGCTGAGTAACAACTTGGTGGCTGCTTTTAGTCGAGGACCTAAGTTTTTCTCGCCGAGGTATGGTTTAGCCATTGATGTCTCCTACGATATAATTTCGAACATTCTACCAAGTATTAGTATATAGGTCAATATTATTGGCAATTTAAAAAACTGTTGTGACTTAAGCTTTTCGGACTCACAGGCTGTATTAACTTTGGCTAGGATGGTGGCGCTCAAACCCTCAGCATTCTCTGGCAGGGTTTACTATTGACATAAGGTAAATACGTACCTATAATGTAATTACTATGCAAGCAACTATTATACAAATTGGTAACTCAAAAGGTGTACGTATTCCCAAGGTATTACTTGAGGAGAGCGGCATCGAAAAAGATATAGAAATTAAAGTTACACCGAGCGGCCTTAAGATCAGCCCCATTAAGAAAAAGAAGAGTGAGATTAGTGAAACACTTGCCCTCAGTCAAAAAACTCTAGCAAGAGAGTGGGATACACCGGAAGAAGATGCTGCATGGGCAAATTTGTAGTCGGTGACGTTGTAGCCGTACCGTTTCCGTTCTCGGATTTATCAGGTAGAAAGCTTCGCCCAGCCTTGGTCTTAGCGGTAATAGATCGTGATGATCTAATACTTTGCCAGATAACGTCAAAGCCGTTTGCCAGTAAAAATGCCATTGATCTAAGCCAGGATGATTTTTTAAAAGGCAGTTTACCTCTGAAAAGTTACATACGTCCAGATAAGCTTTTTACCGCAGAAGCCACAATAATACAGAAGCACAAAGGCAAGTTACAAGACCAATTACTAAACCATGTACTTGATGTAGTTCAAGGCCTATTTAAAACTGCTAATCGCTAATTTCTTTTGGCTGGGATCAAGTCCCGCGTTTGGCTCCCTTTACTAGAAGACTTTATCCTTGTTGGTCAGAAACTTGAGCAATTAGGCTTTACCTATGATAACGGTAAAGTTACTATTGTGGAGCTAGGTGAGGAACATAAAAACGTTTAAACTCCGTAATATTCGATCTACAATTGTAAGTCCTGATAGTCTATTATCATCAACACTTGTTGATCAAGACAGTTTTTACAAAAAGTTCACTGAAGACCTAAATAAAGCAAAGAAACAGGTTATTATTGAGAGTCCTTTTATAACCTACAGACGCATGTCTATATTATTCCCTGTATTTAAAAAACTTAGGAAGCATGGTGTAAAAATAATCATTAATACCAAACCACTTCACGAGCAAGAACCCGCT
>DATKRL010000013.1:0-4017 GCA_035532255.1 Candidatus Dormiibacterota bacterium
TGACGACGAAACTCTAGGCTACAAAGTCGGCGCCGAGCTTATTAAGCAAGCCGCTTCCAAGATGAACGACGTGGCCGGTGACGGTACTACTACGGTGACCGTGCTGACCTACCACATCCTAAACGAAGCCAACAAGCTGATAGCGGCCGGCCACAATCCGATGCTGCTGCGCAAAGGCCTGGAAGCCGCCGGCCACGAGGCTGTCGCGCAACTGGCGGGCTTTTCCGAAGATATTCAGGGCAAGAAAACGCGCGTGGCCGAAGTGGCAACCATTTCGGCCGGTGATGCCGAGATCGGTAACCTGATCGCTGACGTTATCGACAAAGTCGGTAAGGACGGCGTGGTCACTGTCGAGGAAGGGCAGGGGCTGTTAATGGAATCCGAAGTCGTCGAGGGTTTCACCTTCGACCGCGGTTTCGTCAGCCCGTACATGGTGACTGACACGGCGCGCATGGAGGCCGTCTACGACAAAGCCGCCGTGGTAGTTACCGATAAAAAGGTTACCAGCGTCCAGGAATTCCTGCCACTACTCGAAAAGCTGGCCCAATCGGGCAAGAAAGACCTGGTCCTGATTGCCGAGGACGTCGAAGGCGAAGCGCTTGGCACCTTGATCCTGAACCGGCTGAAGGGTGTCTTCAACACAGTTGCCATTAAGGCTCCGGCCTTTGGCGACCGTCGCAAAGACGTACTGAACGACATCGCTATCCTGACCGGCGCGCAGGTCATTACCGAAGACCGCGGCATGACGTTCGAGAACGTCGACATTGACGTTGTCGGCTCAGCCCGGCGCGTGATTGTTAACAAGGATGAGACCACCATCATCGAAGGTGCCGGTTTGCCGGCCGAGGTTGAGGCGCGCATTAAGCAGATCAATTCCCAGGTCGAACAGGCCACCAGCGAATACGACAAAGAGAACTTGGAAAAGCGCCGCGCCGCTCTTTCCGGAAAAGTCGCCGTCATTAAGGTCGGCGGGGCCACCGAGACCGAAATCGAAGAGAAGAAGTTCCGCGTCGATGACGCCGTTCATGCCGTCAAAGCGGCTCTGGACGAAGGTATCGTACCGGGCGGCGGCATGACGCTGGTAAGAATAAGCCTTAGCTTGGCGAATAAAAATCTAGCTGACAAATCAACAGACGCAATTAACGTGATTGCCGGTACTGGATCAATAACTGGTAACCCAGGCATTGACATTCTGGTTCGTGCGTTAAATCAACCCTTCAAGATTCTTTTGGAAAACGCAGATCTCAACGCAAGCGGCTACATCAAAGATATCCTTGCTAAACCCGACCTTGGAGTTAACGTTGAAACAAGAGAAATCACAGACCTGAAAAAAGCGGGTATCATCGACCCGACACGGGTTACAAAAGAAGCTATTCAGAATGCCATTTCGATTGCCGGCACGGCCATGACCATGGGCGCGCTGGTAGTCGATGTGCCGAAAGAAGAAAAAGCCGCTCCCGACATGGGTGGCGGCATGGGCATGATGTAGCCCCGCAAGTTCTTCGCTCAAGCCGCTAATGCTTTATAGGGTGGGCGAGGCGGTGTATGATGAAACCATGAAATTGTTTCATCGTCAAAACACTAATGCTTCTGTTCCCGGGGAGCCTGGTTCTTCGGAACGGGAAGATCAGGTCAAACGGGCTTGGCGCGCAATGGCTATCAGAATACTGATATCAGCTTTGGTGATCGTGGCTATCGCCCTGGCAGCAGCCTGGGCTTTGCGTAGTGCCCAACATACCACGACTTCGCGCCCAAAGACTCCCGCCAAAACGGCGACGAGCGGCGCCAAAACTCCTCAAGCTTCCAAGCCTAAGACTAGCCAGCCCTCTAAAACCAGCGGTCCTTCGTCTTCGGCCGCCACTGGCAGCCCCACGCATCCCGCTACTGCCCCGGCAGGTGGCAACCTGACTAACACCGGTCCCGGTGACGTGATCGGCTGGTTCGTCGCGACCAGCTTAAGCGCCACGGGTTTTTATTACTTTGTTGTTTTACGCCGTTACAAAGCAGAATAAATATTAAGACAGCGGCCTAGACGGTTTGCTCAGGGGACTGGTCTGTCGGCTGCTGCGTGAAGTAGTTGACTTCGTTAACGACGTCCAGCAGGGCCTGGGCGCGGGCCTTTTCGTCTTCGATGGCATGGGCCGCTTCGTAGGCGGCTTTGACCAGGCTTTCGTCGTCACTGGCCTGGATCATCATCATTATGGTGCGGAATTTTTCTTCGGGCGGCAGATCGAGCTTATCAACAAGGGGTGATAATTCCTCGAGAGCCTGTTTTTTAACGTGAATCAGATCGTCATCGGTCTGCGCGCCACCGGTGTCGGGCTGTTCATCGGCAAGGCTGCCTGAATCGGCGAGGGCGGCCGGATACTGGAAAGTCGTTTTTTTAGGATAACCGCCAGCCGGCGAAATGACATCCTTAATTGGTTCCTGTGTTGTATTGAGCGGGCTACCCGGATGTTGCCAGGTGCTATCGGCAGCCGGCGGTGGTTCGGGCTTGGCGTCATCATCATTCGGCTGGTCGGTTTGATCAGTTTGAGGCTGATCAGTCTGGACCTGATCGTCCGCTTCAGGCTTGATTATAATTTCTTCCGGATTGGCGGTATCTGGTTCGCCACTGGCTGAATCCGCCGAGGGGTCAGCGGGCGGATCAACGGGTTGATCGGCTGGAATATCGGTTGGCGCTACCGTGGTCTCGCCAGCTTCGGGATTTGGCGCTTCGTGGACTGAGTCGTCCGTAACAGTATCACTGTCTTGCTGCGCTGGCTGGTCGTCTTGGTGCCCAAACATGATGTTCCCCTTAGTGCGGTTACTTAGGCTATACTATATACAACCTTATACTAAAAGCACAAGAGGTTTGGAGGGGAAATGCTCGACGACTTAAAAATGATCCATGAACGGGATGCTCAAGACGCTTTGGGCGTGGCCGATAAGCAGTGGCAACAATTAACCTATGACTACAAGGCCAAGCTGCCGGGATTCAAAGGTATCGCTAATGTAGTGCTGGCCGGCATGGGTGGCTCGGCATTGCCGGCGGTATACCTCCGGTCATGGCCTGGCACGAGCGTACCGTTTGACATAGTACGGGATTACGAACTGCCGGAATACGTCGACGAAAAGACCCTCTTTATTTCATCCAGTTATTCCGGCAACACCGAAGAAACTCTTGCGGCTCTGCGCGAAGCCGAGGCCAAAAAAGCCCAAATAGTAGTTCTGTCCGCTGGCGGGCAACTGGCCGACTACGCCCGCGAGAAAGAATACCCGTTGCTGACGATTCCAGGCGGCATCCAGCCGCGAATGTGCTCGTTTTATTTCCTGGCCGGTTTAATTCAGATCCTGGAGCCGCTGGGCTTAGTCAAAAAAGGCGTGCTAGCCGAACTGCGCGACGCCGGCGCTTGGCTGAAAGACCAGACCGCCGCTTGGCGGCCCGAGGCACCGACCAAGAACAATCCGGCCAAGCAGTTGGCGCTGGAGCTTGTTGGTAAATCGGTGGTGATGTATAGCGGCCCGAAACTCTTTCCCGCGGCCAACAAATGGAAAATCTGCTTCAATGAGAACGCCAAGAACGTGGCCTGGGTCAATCAGTATCCCGAATTCAACCATAACGAATTCATCGGCTGGTCGAGTCACCCGGTGGAGAAGCCATACGCGGTCGTGGAAATTCGTTCCAACCTCGAAAACGAGCGCGTGCAGAAGCGTTTCGTCGTAAGCGAACGGCTATTATCCGGCAAGCGGCCGGCGCCGCAAGTCGTCGAACCGCAAGGCGATACGCTGCTCAAACAACTGCTTTGGACTTCTAATTTGGGAGATTTCGTGAGTCTCTACGTGGCGCTGCTGAACGGTCTCAACCCCACGCCGGTCGATCTGGTCGAAAAGCTCAAAGTATTGCTCAAAGACTAGCCTCAGCCGATATTGATATAATTAACCTGGTATGAGTACCTGGCGGTTACCCCGCACCCAGTTCATTGTAGCTTTGGGAATTTCCACGCTGATTAGCGTCGGTTTGTTCGCTTATGGGGC
>DATKRL010000014.1:0-9825 GCA_035532255.1 Candidatus Dormiibacterota bacterium
TTCTCGGTTGTTATCATGTGCAAACATTTTACCAGATGGGCGCCCCTAAAGCAACCCGTATTTACCCCAAACCTAATGTCGAAACTTGCAGACCTTTGACGGGCTGGGCATTGTCTATGTTAAATTCGCCTACTTTGAGGCGCCGCAACGCGCTGGTGTAGGCGCCGGCGGCAAGGGTTTGACCGAGGTCTTCCACGAGAGTACGGATGTAAGTGCCGGAAGAGACATCAGCGGTGAATGTTGCCTCCGGATAGTTGTAATCGGTAAGTTTCAGGCTGTTGATCTTGATCTGGCGGGGCTCGATTTTCACTTCTTTGCCGGCGCGGGCCAGCTTGTAGGCGCGCTGGCCGTTGACCTTGATAGCCGAATAGGCCGGCGGGGTTTGTTGGATCGTGCCGACAAACTTTTGGAGGGCGGTTTTGAGCTCGGCCGCGGTCGGTTTCTTATCCGATACGGGCGAAATTTCGCCTTCCGGGTCGCCGGTGGTGCTGGTGGCGCCCAGGCGCATGGTAACTTCGTAGGTTTTATCGAGTTTGCTGAATTCGGCGGCGCGACGAGTGTAGTCTTTACCGATCAAGAGCACCAGCAAACCGGTAGCAAAAGGATCGAGGGTTCCGGTGTGGCCAACCTTGACCTGTTTCGGCCTCTTGCCTTCGGCTTGGGCGACCAATTTGCGGACGTAATTGACGGCGTCGAAGCTGGTCCAACCGGCCGGCTTGTCTACTAAAAGCAGGCCTTGCATGTCAGGGCGATTGCGGTGGTTGAGGCGGAACAAAGGGTGGCGGAACGGGTGGCGGCGCGTTCGGATCAACAGTCTGGTCATCTGCTGGAGACAGTATCTGATCGAGGGTCGGACCGGGAGCCGGAGCACTTGGGCCAGGATGCAAATCGCCGCCCAATGGCTGGGCGTTCAGGGCCTGGATCGGTTCGGGCGTGGAAGTGTCCGTCGAATCGCTGAGAGCTTGGTTGACTTCGTCGCGGGCTTCATCCACGCTCTCTTCTTTCTCGGCCTTGAGATGCGGGCTGCCAATGGCTTCTTCGATCTCGGTCAATGTCATGTCGTCCCTGTTGGATAATTGGGCGGTAGCATCGTCCGCTGAGCCCGCCGGAGGCTGATCATTCAACCCGCCGGCGGCGTGGTCTAGCAGCGGCGGTTCGGTTGTCGGCAAACTCATAGGATTAACCGGTGGCTCAAGTTTTTCTTCGGTACTGTTAGCCGTCAGCGTACCTCCCATGGTGGGCGGTTCGGTCACTAATTTCGGGCCGGGGGAAACGCCTGACGACGGCGAATCGGAATCCGGTTCTTGATCAGCATCGTTCGGCGGCAGAGCTATCGGCTCATTCGGTTCTTCGTCATTATCGTGGTTGATTTTAAGCGCGCCTTTATCGCCTTCGGCTTCATCTTCCCCGATCTTAACTGGCGCGGTTTCAGGCTCTTCCAGCTTGCTGGCGACCAGCTGCTGGTTGGCGCCGGCGGCCATCAGGGCGGCGCTGACGCTCATGGTCTGGGAACTAGTCTTGTCGTTGCCGAAGCGCTCGGTCTCGGACACGATGCCGGTTAACAGAGCCGTGGCGATCTGGTTATCCAATAGATCATCGCCGAGAGCTTGCGTCAGTTCGGCCACCAGCTCGCTGAGGCTGCTGGCCTGAGGGTCAAACCAGTTAATAGTGCCTAAATCGCCGTCCGGCGTAATGTTGACGGTGGCCACCGTGGCGTCGTGCAGAATCCGGCCATGCGCGGTGATGGCCTCATCCAGATCCTCCTGGCGGTGTACTCCGAGCGCGATCACCAGGTCGACGTTGAAGTCGCCTTCGCTAAACTCCAGGTCTTCCTGGCTAATTGACGTTTTGTAAGGAGTGATAAAGATGCGGACGACATTATCCTCGACTTTGTAGCGCAATTTGTCGGCCTTGGATCGGTCCAGCGAAATGATAAAGTCGCGCAGCGAGTCGGTGTTTTTTTCCAGGGTTTCACCGGGCTGGAGGAACTCCAGGGTTGACGGCACCTCGCCGCTGAACACCGCGGCAGCGTGCTTGCCCTGCTTGTTGAGCAACAGGCTCAAACCGATACAGGCCGCCAACTGGTCGACCGACGGACCACGGCTGACGGTCACCAAAACATTATTGGCTGATTTGAGCTTATCGATAAGCTGTTGCTTGGCGCTGTCCATGAGCTGCTTTTCCAGGTTTTTTATTTTGGAGTACGTTCACCTTGCAGACTACCATAAAAGCTCATGCTTGTCCATCCGTTTTTTAATCGGTCCGCCTTCGGCTTTACAACCCGGTTGTCTATCTGTTATAGTCACTCCCTAGCTATCAAGTAAAAATTGTTAAATAAGGAACCTTATGCCCATAATCAAATCAGCCAAGAAACGTGTCCGCACCGCCCGTAAAGCCGCCGTGCGCAACAGTAAAAC
The DNA here is from genome assembly GCA_035532255.1 of Candidatus Dormiibacterota bacterium. Lineage (GTDB taxonomy): Bacteria > Patescibacteriota > Saccharimonadia > Saccharimonadales > UBA4665 > DATKRL01. The sequence continues at coordinate 2,418 of DATKRL010000014.1, forward strand.
CAAGCGCAGCCTGCGCAGCGCGCTGAAACTTTTCGCCGCCAAGCCTTCGGCCAGTTCACACAGCAGCACCCAAAGCGCCCTGGACAAGGCCGCTAACAAAGGTGTTATCCACAAGAACAAAGCCGCCCGCCTGAAACGCCGCGCCGCCGCCAAGGCCAAGGCCGCGGGCGTCAAGCCCGCCAAAGCCGCTGCCAAGCCTGCCGCTAAGAAGGCCGCACCGGTTAAAAAGACCGCCGCTAAGAAAGCTCCAGCCAAAAAACCCGCTGCCAAGAAAACCGCCGCTAAGAAATAGTCAAACCCTGCTTAGGGCAAGAAGGTAGTTTTGCAGCGCCTCGTCGGAATCGATGGAGGTGCGTTTGCTGGCGACGTCTATTTTTAAGAGGTCGGAGACTAGTTCTTTGACTTCGGCTAGCGTAAGGCCGCGGGCGATGCCCTGGCTTTTGCGGACAACGAAGGGGTTGAGCTTGGCCTCGCGGGCGATTTCGTCAGCTGAACGGTCGCCCGCGGCCTTGATAACTGCCAGAACGTGCAACTGCCAGGCCAACATGGCGACGATTTGCGGCGGCTCGACTTTTAGAGCGCGCTGTTCGGCGTAAAGTTTGAGCGCCTGTTCGGAGCGGCCGGCGAAGGCCGCTTCCAGCAATTGGAAGATCGTGCTCTGCGGCGTCGGTTCGGTGAGCAAATCTATGTTGCGGCGGTTAATGTTTGAATCATATAAGAGTAACTTGTCCAGCTCATTGGACAATAATTGTTGGTTCGGCCCTACCCGTTCGACCAGGTAGCTGGCATCAGCCAGGCCCAACGAACCGCCGCCGGCCCGGGCGGATTCTACCAGCCAACGGGCCAAACCGCCGGCGTCAAGCTCTGGGAATTCCCGAAAATCGGTCTTTTTCTTAAGTAGTTTGTAGTAAGCCATGCGTTTGTCGAGCTTTGGTTCCACGAGGATCAAGTCGGTAGTTTCGACAGTATCGTTTAATAATTGTTCAAAGCTTTCGGTGAATTGCTTGTTGGCGCTAGGGGCGCGTAAAACGACCATTTTGCGGGCAGCCAGAAACGGCAGGCCGGTCAAGGCCTCGCGGATTTTATCGAAATCAGCCTCCTGACCATCGATTCTCTCAAGAGCCAGGCCGCCATGGACCCCCAAGAAAACCTCAAGCAAGCCGTTCAATTCGGCCTGGAGCCTGAAGCTATTCTCACCCGCCAATGTCACGATCATGCGACTATTGTAACAATAGACACGGCAGAGACCGGCCAAATCTGCTATGCTAGGGCGTTACAATCACTTATGTCGCGCGTTATCATCGTTTCTAATCGTTTACCGATCAGCGTAAAAAAGGAAGCTGGCAAGCTGATTTTTTATCCCAGTATCGGCGGCTTGGCAACGGGCTTATCGTCATACGTCAAGGATCGAAAAAGCCTTTGGATCGGCTGGCCGGGCATCGCCAGCGACGAGCTGACCACCGAGGAACAACAAACTATAGCCGAGGAACTGGCCAAGCACAATTACCGGCCGGTTTTTTTGAACCAACGCCAGATCGACGAATTCTATAACGGCTACAGTAACAGCGTGCTGTGGCCGCTGTTACACAACTTGGCGCGGCGGCCGGTTGACAATGAGAAACGCCAAAAGTGGTGGCGGACTTACCGAGAAGTCAACGCACAGTTTGCCCAGGCCGCGCTCAACTACGCCGAAACCGGTTTCCACATCTGGGTGCACGATTATCAATTACTGCTGGTGCCGGAGTTGCTGCGGGCCGAGCGCGCCGATGTCATCACCGGTTTATTTATGCACATACCCTTCCCCAATGCCACGACACTGAGCCGGCTGCCCGAGCACAAAAAACTGCTGCTCGGCATGTTGGGGGCTGACGTGGTAGGCTTTCATACCGCGGCTTACGTTAATAATTTCCTGGAGAATTGCCGGGCCGCCGGAATAGAACTCTTGGATGGCAAAGAACCGATTGTCGGCGAACGTACCGTGCGGGTGGCCGATTTCCCGATGGGCATCGACTATGGAAAATACGCCACCGCTACCAGGTCGCGGGCCGTCAGAGCCGCCGCCCGCCGTTATCGCCGGCGTTACCGCGGCCTGCGCGTAATCGTGGCGGTGGACCGTCTGGACCCGACCAAGGGTCTGGTCGAACGTTTGAAAGCTTATGCTGAACTGCTGGAGCGCCAGCCGCGACTGCGCGGCAAGGTGGTCTTCAGCGTCCTGGCGGCTCCCTCGCGAACCGACATTCCGACCTACCGGCAACTATCTAAGCGAGTGTCCGCGCTGGTTGGTGAAATCAATAACAAATACGGATCACCCAAATGGCAGCCGATTGATTATATGAACGAGGCCAAGCCTTTCGAAGAGGTGGCAGCCCTGTTTCATACGGCCGACGTGGCCTTTATCACGCCCCTCCGCGATGGCATGAACTTAGTGGCCAAGGAGTTCGTTGCCAGCAGCCCCGCTCATTTTTTTCCGCGAAAAAGAAGCGGAGGCGTATTGATTTTGAGTGAAACCGCCGGCGCGGCCGAAGAGCTGCGGGATGCCATATTAGTCAACCCTAAACGTCCCGAAACGCTTGTCGCCGGCCTGGAACAGGCCTTGGAGATGAGCAAACGCGAGCTGCGCCTCCGCCTGCGGCGCATGCAGCAGCACTTAGCCGCCCACACGGTTCAGGAATGGGCTAAAGGCTTCGTGACCACGTTGCAGCAGCCGGTACCTGGCACTCCGACTCTTGTCAGAAGCCTGAAAGATAAGCCCCGCGAGCGCTTGCTCGATGACTGGCGGCAGGCCAAAAAGCGCCTGATATTTCTGGATTATGACGGCAGCCTGGTGCCGTTCACCAAGAATTATAAGGACGCCCGGCCGCCCAAAAGCTTGCTTCGGTTGCTGGAAATCCTAAGCACCGGTTCTCGTACCGATATGATACTCATCAGCGGCCGTGAATCGGCTGACTTAAAGAGGTGGTTCGGCGACCTGCCGATAACCCTGGTAGCCGAACATGGCGCCAGCGTCCGGCCAGCCGGCCACAAAGCCTGGCGAACCGTAGAAAAGGTCGACACCGAATGGAAACACCTACTCCAGCCAGTACTCGAAAAATATGCGGCCGCGACCCCTGGCGCCAAAGTCGAGGTCAAACCGCACTCGCTGGTCTGGCACTACCGCGCAGCCTCGCCTTATCATGCCCAAAAAAACGCCGTCATCATCAAGCGCGTCCTTAAGCCGGTGCTGCGCAAGTACGGGTTGGAATTGCTCCAGGGCAACAAAGCGCTGGAAATCAAAAATCCCAAGATCAGCAAGGGCGTCGTCGCCCGACGCTGGCTGAACAAAGGTTATGATTTCGTGTTGGCGATCGGCGACGACCTGACTGACGAAGATTTGTTCAAAGCCCTGCCCGCCTCGGCTTACGGCGTGCGGGTCGGCCGCGGCCGCACCCGGGCCCGCTACCGCCTGGCTTCGTACAAAGAAACGCTTAGCCTGCTTAGGCAGCTGATTTAGGATCTTGGTTGGGCTTTTGGCAGTGCGGGCAGAGGTGCGTGCCACGGCCGGCGACCCGTGTCTTGATGATTTCGTGGCCGCAGCGCGGACAGGATTGCCCTTCACGCCTAAAAACACGGGCAAAGCTCAGATAGCTGCCCTTTTTTCCCTCCGCGTCGACATAATTTTTATCGGTCGAGCCGCCTTTTTCCAGCGCTAGCTTGAGCACGAAAATCAGCTCGTCATAGAGCTTATGGAACTGTCGCGAACTCAAGTCTTTAACTAGGGTAGCCGAGTGAATCTTGGCACCCCATAGCGATTCATCGGCGTAAATATTGCCGACGCCGGCCAGCACTGCCTGGTCAAGCAGCGCGGCTTTGATATTCGAATTGCGCCGGCGCAAGAGCCGTTCGCGCAGGGCCTGCCAAGTGAAATCGGCGCTCAGCGGTTCGGGCCCGACCTTTTGGAAAAAATCCAGGTTCATGACCTCCGGCGTCGGGATCAGCCGCAGCCAACCAAATTTACGCTGGTCATTAAAAAACAAATGGCTGCCGTCCGCGAACTCGATCGTCACGCGAGTTGACCGGTCGGGCAAATGCCCGACCAGCGAAGCCGTCGGATGCCCCGCGCCGAACTTTTCACCCGAGCTTCTAAAAACCAGCTGGCCGGTCATTTTGAGGTGGATGACCAACGAGTAATTGGTTGATAATTCGATAATTAACACCTTGGCCCGGCGCTTGACAGCCGTGATCTCGGCGCCAACCATGAACTGCTCGACATCGGCTTCGGCGTTCGGAAATGACTTGGGCCAATCATGGTTCACGCCCGCGATCCGTCGTCCCGGCAACAGCCGTGCCAGGCCTATCCTCACAGTTTCTACCTCCGGTAATTCGGGCATCACATCTATTGTACAATGGTTGGATGGACGCTCTATCCGACATATTGCACAAGAAAGACTTTGACGAACCGCCGGAGATGGCGGCGATAAAGAAGTATGTCAAAGACGAGTTCAAACTGGACGTCGGCGTACAAGTGCGCGAACGTGACATCGTGGTCATAGTCCCAAACGCCGCGCTGGCTAATACTCTCAGACTGCGCGGGCCCGACATCAAACGCCGCTGCCAACTGACCAAGCGGTTGACCTTCCGAATCAGCTAAGTTTTAAGTGACGCGCCTAGTTCCTTTCGTAACTGCGCGGCATCATGGTACAAGATAGCCCGCATACCGGCCTCGCGGGCACCGTTGACATTGCGCTCCTGGTCGTCAATAAATACGCATTCCTCGACACCAACCTCTAATTCTTTGGCGGCGTTGATAAAAGCCTCCGGTTGCGGCTTAATGAAACCATTCCTGTAAGACAAAACGAGCGCGTCGAACAGTGCTAAATGCTCTTTCGTAAATATCTGATGCAGATAATTGTCGGCCACGTTACTTAGCAAGCCGAGTTTGTAGTCGGGTTTTAGCTCTTTTATATACGCGAAGAGTTCTTCGTCGGGTACGTTGCGTCTGATGGCTCGCAGAGTCTCCGCCGGCGTTATGCGGGCCAACCTGGCAATGGCTTGTATGAAATCGTCGTAGCTGATCAGGCCACGGTCAGCCTGCCAGCTAATCTCCGTGGCCTGCCCGAACAATTCACTGTCGCGACCAAAATATTTAGCTTTGAACGATAGCCAGGCCTCGGTCGCCAGCACGCCGAAGCAATCGAAAATTACGGCTTTGACCATACCCCTATTCTACGCTGTCAGGTCTAGAAGTTCGCGGCGATATTCTGTGTCAGGGTGGAGTAATTCGGTACTTGGAGCTGGAACAGGCGGACAGTCAGGCTTAAGGGGCCGAGGTAGGTCTTGGCACCGCCGCAGCTGGTCGTCCAGTAGCGTTCAAGGTCTTGATTATCCTGCGTGAACTGGAAAACATAACGGTCACCCAACGGGCAAAAACCGCGTTCGTCACGGGCTTTGGGATTATTATCGCCGTTGGTGTAGCCGGCGCGGGCCAGCGACAGCAAAAACGCGGCGTAAGCGTCCGAGGTGTTGGCGTATTGCTGCACATTGACGACGTCGCCGCTGTACCCTTGCAGTTGCTCGTAAGTCACGGTGTCGCGGCTAACGGTTACGCGAATTTGCTGGTGATTCTGGACGGAGTTAACCGGCCCGTCAATGGTCATGACGGCTTCAGCGTTAGAGGTGGCGTAGCCGGCCAGAGCCCGCGCTGTCAGTTGCGGCGCAGCAGGCTTGCCGCCGCCGCGAAACAATAGGAAAATTACCAGAAACAGTAATCCCAGCGCGATTAGAAAAGAGATAAAATAACGCATAATTCGACCTCACCGTAGTGATTATGCATATACTAACATTATTGTGCAAGTTTTGCAAGGCATTATAATGGTTAGTTATGAAGCTGACTTATCAGACGGGCATAGCCACGTTTATCCAGTTCGTTATCTTAAGCCTGCTGGGTATCGCCAATGGTTTTAACTCGGTCATTTCGACCTGCCGGCACGACAGCACCAACTGCGTCAGCAACCTTATCGTCTCGCTGATTTTCTTCATCTTGACCGTGGCCTGGTTCGGCGCCGTCTGGATGTTGGGCTACATGGCGCAGGAGCGCCGGAACCGCCGTCTGGCCCAGTTACTGATCTGTGCCGAAGGGCTGATCGCCCTGATTGCCCTATTTAACGCCAAGCATCACACCGACTTCCTAAGCCTGCTCACCAGCCTGCTTGATTTGGCCCTGGCCATTTGGATAGTTGTCCTGGCTTTTCGCCTGATGCGAGCCGGCGGCGGCCGGGTGGTCGCCCGTCAGCGCGCCCGGCGCCGCCCCCCGATACAAAATGATTAAATATTCTTAATTACAGTTCGCCCCAGTTGTGGCCAGTGGCGGTTTCGACGGTTAGCTTGACTGGTAGGTCATAGGCGGTTTCCATGGCTTCTTTGAGGAGCGCGGCTATATTGTCAGCGGCTTCGGCCGGGCATTCGACGAGAATGGAGTCGTGGATCTGCAGCAGCATGCGGCAGTCGTTGTGTTGCTCGCTCAGCTTTTTGTCGGCGGCGATCATGGCCAGCTTCATGATGTCGGCAGCGCTGCCCTGCAGCGGCATGTTGACGGCGGCGCGGTAAGCGGCCTCACGGACGGCGAAGTTCGACGATTTGACGTCCGGTGTCGGGCGGCGCCGGCCGAAAATATCTTCCACGTACCCCTGTTCCTGGGCCTGAGCGCGGGTTTTTTCGATAAATTCCTTGAGCTTGGGCCGGATTTCGAAATAACGGTCGATGAATTTTTTGGCGGCCGCGAAATCCATGCCGGTGCCGAGACTCAAGGCGTGCGGGCCCTGCCCGTACATGATGCCAAAGTTGACGGCCTTGGCGGCGTGGCGCATTTGTTTGGTAACGTCTTCGGGCTCGCGGCCATAAACTTCCGCGGCCGTGATCGTGTGGACGTCGGCGTCGCGGTTGAACATGTCGATCAGGTTCTTGTCGCCGGCCAGAACCGCGGCCAGTCGCAGTTCAAACTGCGAGTAGTCGGCGCTGACTAATTTAGTCGCTTTAGCGGCGTTGCCCTTGCCCGCCACGAAGGCCGTGCGAATGCGGCGGCCGAGCTCGGTGCGCACCGGAATATTCTGCAGGTTGGGGTCGGCGCTGGACAGCCGGCCGGTCTGAGCGATGGTCAGGCTGAAAGTGGTGTGCAGCCGTGAATTTTCGTCAACCATTCGCGGCAGCGTGTCGACATAGGTGTTCTTAAGCTTGGCGACCTCGCGGTACTGGGTAATAAGGTCGATGATCGGGTGGGTGCCGCGCAGTTTGTCGAGCTCGCTGGCGGCCGTGCTGTAGCCGGTTTTGCCCCTTTTAATACCGGCGGTTGGCAGTTTGAGTTTATCAAATAAAATTTCGGCCAATTGGGTCGGGGAGCTGATGTTGAATTCCTGGTCGGCGTGGCCGTAAATCT
>DATKRL010000015.1:0-5141 GCA_035532255.1 Candidatus Dormiibacterota bacterium
GAGATGTCCTTGAGGGCGTGCTGGGTCTCTTTGCCTCGTTTGCCGCCTCTCTTGGCCGCGCCGGTGAAGAGGCTCTTGATGGAGTTGGCCTTTTCGTGCGGCAGGACAAAGTCTTTGGAGACGTTCTCGACGCGGATGACAATCTCGTCGCTCATGCCCGTAGTCCTTGCTTGACTAGCATCTGCGGTGGCGCTATATTAACCATACAATGCCTTCGGGCTCCGAGAACCTCGCGCATGTGGGGTTCGATTTTTTTATAGCTAATCACTTTCGCCCCTTATTTCGCCCGCGTTTATTGACTTTTGGCCTCTGGCGTGCTATATTTGGAGTATCACCATGGCCAGGGATGCCTAAGGTTTCGTACCGACCGCTAGTCCTGGCCTTTTTATTTTGGACTAATTGCAGTGAGCGCTTCGCATTATCAACACGCTTCACATACATATCGAATCTACGAAGTAAACTAGAAAATTTTTTATTTGGAACCAGTATATAGCCGAGCTTCCCTTTTTCTAGCAGATACTCCGCCAGGCAGTGAAAATCTCCGTCACCGCTGACGATGATCGCTTTGTCGTATTCATCAAAAACTTTAGCCGCGGCATATAACACCAGTTCAGCGTCAACGTTGCCCTTGACCATTACTTTGCCTTTTACTTTATATTCAGTCGTCGGTTTGAATATCAAATGGTAGCCCATACTCTGCAGCCTGTCATACAGAAACTCCTGGCCGGCCATTTGCCCAATGAATAAATAAGCCTTCTGTACATTGTATTTATTCCTCAGATACAGGCGGAATTTGCGAAAGTCGAGCGTCCAGCCCTGGCTTTTTATGCCCAAATTCAAATTCTGGCTATCGATGAAGGCGTAGTTTGGTTTGGCGTTTTTGTTCATCAGATCTCCTCCGCGAAGTACTTGGAGCGGCTGCGGAAGTAGGTGGCTGCCAGGACGACGATTATCAGCGTCAGGCCGAGCGGGATGGCCCAGATCCACTTGTCGCCGCCCCAAAAATCAGCAATGGTCTGGGAGGCGGGCGTAACTAGTACGTGGCGGGCGTCCTGGATAATCTGGGCCATGGGGTTCAGCAGCAGGATCTTGGCGGCCCTGGCTGGCACCAGGCCCAGGGGGTATAGGATTGGGGTGGCGTAGAAAGCGCCTTGCAGGATGACCTCCCAGATGTATGAAACGTCGCGGAAACGGACGTAGAGCGCGCTCAAGAAGAACGCCAGGCCGATCGCCAGCACGAACAGCTCGGCCACTAATGGCAGGATGATAAGCGCCCGCCAGCTTAGGTCAACGTGGCCGAAGAACATGAAGACGCCGATCACCGCGAAGTTGATCAGCAGGTTGATGAAGGCCGAGAACGAGCCGGCCAGGATGATTACGTACTTAGGAAAGTTGATCTTGCGCAGCAGGTCGCCTCGGCCGACTATGGCGCCGACAGCACCCATGGTGACTTCTGAGAAATAATTCCAGAGCACGATGCCCAGCAACAGGTAGACCGGGTAGTGCGGGATGTTGCCCTTGGCCTTTAAGAAAACGCCGAAGACGATGTATAGGATCACGAAGAGGAACAGCGGCCTGAGCAGTGACCAGGCATAGCCCAGCACAGAGCCTTGGTAGCGCAGTTTGAAGTCGGTTTTAACTAGCTGCTTGAGCAATATTATCGAGTAGCGGTAGCGTTGGGTGAGCTTGTGCACGTTCCGTCCATTTTACCCCGAATAACTCCTTGCTACAACCTTGACGGGGCTTAGGCCAGTTCGTTTTGAAGTATATTGGACAGTGCTTCGGCACTATTAAACTCGTAGAAGGACAGATAGGCCAGCGCCAGCCTCCGGGCATCGGTTTTGCGTAAGCTAAAGCCTTCGCCAATCCCATGTATCAAGATAGCATTAGCCAGCATCCGGCCTGTCCGCTTGTTGCCATCTTCGAAAACCTGTAGGTATGGTATGAGCGCCAGCGCCAGGAGAGCCCTGGCAAACGGGTTTGTCGCCAGGCTTATTACGGCCAGCGCTTTGTCGGCGTTTTCCCGGAGTTGGTGCGGACTGGCGAGCGGTTCGTAGTTGCTGGCGGTTATTCTGACTAGTCTTTTCCTGACCCCCCGGTCAATACCGAGATTGTAGCCAATGATACGATGAAGCTCCTCCAGCGTGCTAAATACAATCTTGTGGGTAAACAAGTCCTTGTGCTCGACAATGAACGCGATGGCGTTTTTGTGGTTGAGAATCATTTGCGTTTCAAATTCAGTCCTGTTTTTGGCCTTAATCCCTTCCAGCAGCAGCAACTGTGTATCAAGCAAGGTGTACGTGTTGCCCTCAAGAGAGGAAGATTTCCACGAAAGCTCAACCGTCAAGTACTCGAGGTCTTTGACTGGCATGGGCAGGCGGGACTTATTGTGTGCCCTGCCGTCAACATAACCGCCAAAACGTCGATCCAACTGTTCGCGCGGTAAGCCCGCGAGCCAGGTTATAAAGTCATGGTGAAACACGCTTGTTGGCCGCTTCTCGTCTTCCAGAAGTTTGTCACTTATATCCGCCTCGACTAGTTTTTCATAGTTAACGCTGTAGGTTGGGTTGTTCGTCCCGTTTCGGACAACAAGGCCCAGTTCCGTTAATCTCACCAGGGCACGCTGTATTGAGCGAAGATCTACTTGCCTTAGCTTTTCGCTAATTTGTCCCGCTGTTAGGTTACCGTTGAGAATATACAACAGCGTGTACGAAGCGCTTTTGTTTAGTTTCATACGACAATTTTAGCATATTTTTTGATTATTTCCTCGTTTTTGTCGTATAAAAATGCCGGCACCGGCGCTGGTAAGGCGGACACGGCCAATTGGCTTGGTCTTGGTGAGAGGTGTGTAGTAGGCTTTAAGTATGAAGAAAGTACTGGTCACCGGCTCTAACGGCTTTGTCGGGCAGCACTTGGTGCGTGAGCTGGCGGAGCACGGTATTACCGTCGTGGGCGTTGGTGGCTCGCAAGGAACCAAGGAGAAGTCGCTGCATGTCGAAACTTATCTGGAGCTCGACCTGACTAAGCCTGAGGAGGCGGCCCGGATTGATTTTACCGGCGTTGAAGGCGTCATCCATCTGGCCGGCCTGGCGGCGGTCGGGCCGTCATTCGACGACCCGATGCTGTACTTCAACGTCAATGTCGGAATCGAAGTCAATCTGTTTGAGGCGGCGCTGGCCCAGAAGGCCATACCCAAATTCCTGGTTATCAGCAGCGGCAGCCTATACGACGCCAAAGCCCCCCTGCCCCTTACAGAAGCTTCCCCCGTGGTGCCCAGTTCGCCTTATGCCGTCAGCAAAATCGGCCAGGAGCAAATGGCCTTTCATTATGGCCTGCGCGAATTCGAGTGTATAGTAGCCCGTCCGTTCAATCACATTGGCCCAGGGCAAAACCCCGGCTTCTTGGTGCCGGACATCGCCCAGCAGATAATAGCGTGTGAGAAAGGCGAGCAGTCTGATATATCGGTCGGTAACCTCGACGCTAAGCGCGACTACACGGACGTCCGCGACATCGTGCGGGCTTATCGCTTGCTTCTGGAACAGGGCAAGGGTGGTCAGATTTATAACATATGTTCGGGCAAGGCCGTCAGCGGCCATGACATGGTTTCCGGCCTGTTGAAGGCGGCTGGCTCGGCTGCTCCTTTAAGACAGGATCCTTCCAAGATGCGCCCTTCCGACACCCCGGAAATCTACGGCGACGCTTCCAAGCTGGCCAGCGCTACCGGCTGGCAACCGGAGATAGCTTTAGAAACCACCCTTGCCGACGTTATTGCCGACTGGCGATCAAGAACTTAAACGAGGTTGGTGGCCGATTCGATACCGAGGTCGTATTCGACCATCAGCTTGACCAGGCCCGGGAAGTCAATCTTGCGCTTCCAGCCCAGCACTTTTTCGGCTTTAGCGGGGTTGCCGAGCAGAATGTCAACTTCAGCCGGGCGCATGAAAGCCGGGTTCTGCCTAACATAAGGCCTCCAGTCGTTGATGCCTACTTCTTTGAAAGCCAGTTCCAAGAAGTCTCTGATGGAGTGCGTCTCACCGGTAGCCAGAACATAGTCGTCGGGCTTAGGCTGCTGCAGCATCAGCCACATGCCTTCGACGTAATCGCCGGCGTAGCCCCAGTCGCGTTTCGGCTCCAGGTTGCCCAGCTCAATGTGATCTTGTTTGCCCAGGTGAATACGGGCGACGGCGTTGCTGATCTTGCGGGTGACGAATTCCACGCCGCGGCGTTCGCCCTCGTGGTTGAACAGGATGCCGCAGCTGGCGTGCATGCCGTAACTTTCACGGTAGTTCTTGGTAATCCAGTGGCCGTAGAGCTTGGCTACGCCGTAAGGGCTTCGCGGGTGGAATAGGGCGTCTTCATCATAGCCCTTGCCCGGCCGGTTATAATCCAGCCCGCCGAACATTTCTGACGTAGAGGCTTGATAGAAGCGAATGGTCTTGGCACCGCCGGTCTGGCGGATGGCTTCCAGTACGTTGAGTACGCCTTTGGCGGTGACGTCGGCCACTAGCTGTGGTGTCTTGAACGAATAGCCAACGTGACTGATAGCAGCCAGGTTATAAAGCTCGTCCGGCTTGGACAGCTCGATGGCGTGGGTTAACGAGGCCGGGTCGGTCAGGTCGCCTTCGACCAACTCGATGAACGGTTGTTCTTGCTCGACACGTTGGCGCTTGGGATTTTGTTGACCGCGAATTAATCCGTAAACCTTGTAGCCTTTAGAGTGAAGTAGTTCCGCTAGGTGATAGCCATCTTGTCCGGTAATGCCTGTGATTAATGCCTGCTTCGCCATTGGCCGCTTGTCCTCCATCTAGATTTTATCGCTAAAGCCTAGTATAACATCTGGCCGCCGGGTTACTATAGGGCTATGAAACGGATCGTTATCGACGCCCGCGAGCTGCGCACCAGCACTGGGCGTTATGTAGAGCGCTTGCTGCACTATTTGCAGCAACTTGACCAACAACACGAGTACGCGGTGTTGCTGAAGCCTGAGGACATGGACGGCTGGCAGCCTTCTAACCCCCACTTCACGAAAGTCGCCTGTCCACATCGGGAGTTTACCTTCGCCGAGCAGTTCGCCTACAAAAAACAGCTTGGTGAGCTGAGGCCCGACCTCGTGCATTTCGCCAAAGACAACCAGCCGGTGC
>DATKRL010000016.1:0-9607 GCA_035532255.1 Candidatus Dormiibacterota bacterium
CCGTCACGGATTTTACTAACTATTTCGGCTTTGAATTTTGGGTCGTAGGGGATACCTTTGGCCATATATTTCTCCAAATTAAAATGACAATGTCGTCCTTTCTAGAATAGACGATGTGTCCAGTTTACGGGGTCCCTGACATATCATCCAAATAATGGCTTTATTCGCCGATCTCTATTACGGACGGGATAATTGCAATTTGCATACTGAGCGAAAAGGCCATCAATGGACGCTAATGATGACCTTTAAAAAGGCAGATGATAGAGACATCATGGATCACAATGAGAAATACAAAGAACTGCTAACTGATCTTCGAGTATTCTGCAAGCCTGCCCATCGCTTTAAACGGAAACTTTATGCTATTTTTCATCCTGGCCAGCGTTTAGCCGTCATCCTATCCCGCCCATTCATTGTTCCTAAGTAGTTGATGCAAATATAGAACGTTTAGTGCCCAATATCATAGCATGCTAAAATACGCCTAATATGTCCGATGAAAAAGCGCAAGCTATTGGTAAAAGAATCAGACGCCTCCGAAAAGATAGAGGCTGGACCCAAGCTGACTTAGCAGCAAAGACAGGCTTGCAAACTAATACCATAGCTAGACTGGAACGCGGCAAAAATCGACCAGCAGACCCCTCCTTAGAACAGCTTGCTAAAGCCTTCGGCGTCACAGCTTCGGAAATATTGCGTTATTAGCTATTTATGAGTTTTCGGGTTTCTCTGAATGCTTATTAGCATCAATCTTTTTTTGTAGCTCAAGCAGTTGTTGAGGATCATGATGTGCCATGCTATGAAAGCCTGACTGTAGATCTTCAAGTAATGCTATAGCTTGCTCTCGAGTGGCATTCTCCGGATCATGAAATTTCAGGTAGCGTAATGCCACCTCTATATCTTCTTCGCTTTTTTCATAGCTCTCGCTCATATAACCCCCACTATATCACCCTACAAATTTGTCTACTGCCACAAATCGGGCCATTTGCCAGGCGAGTTGCGCAGACTCAATCCTACGCATAATCTCACGACTGTTATTTTGGGATAGGATATTCAAGCTGCCTTCGTAGAGCACCTTTCGATCAATGATGGCTAGTTTTCGGTGATGGCTCTCGGTAAATACAACGTGTATCCCCATATGTTGGAGCGTGGATAGCGCTTCTCTGGCTTCATAACGCATGTAGTCACTGTCATGTTCTTCCGGGTCACGGGTGTTAATTGTAATTCGGACTTTACGTTCCTTTAATTTCTCCAGGGTAAGGACTAGCTGAGATACTCGTCTGTTGGTAATGAACGGCGACTCAATTATTACTTCTTGTTGGCACTGCTTTAAGTCACGAATGAACTTGTCGTAGAAGGTGTTTTCGTTGTACAGAGTCGACGTGAGCAAATCGGTTGGAGGCTGAGATGATAGCCTGAAAAACTTAAACATGGCTGACCTCCTCGTTCTCTATATAGACCACTTCATCGTTGACTACGATAATTCCTAAATTTGCCAGTCTTTCCTGTAACATATATAGACTGGGCAAAAAGTGAATCCACCTTTTATCCAGTGAGCGTACCAACCCAGATATCTTAAGGCTCCTCTCAGACGAGGATGTATAATATAGCCTTATGAAAGTGACGATTGTTGGGACCGGTTATGTCGGGCTGGTGACCGGTTGCTGTTTGGCCGAGGCCGGGCACAGAGTTGTCTGTGTTGATACTGATGGGCGGAAAGTTGCTGATATGCGAGACGGCAAGGTGCCAATCTATGAGCCCGGCTTGCAGGAGATCATGCGGCACAACCAGAAACTTAACACGTTAAGTTTCACTACTGACTTGGCTGAAGGTGTCTCTGAGAGTGAAGTTATCTTCTTGGCACTGCCAACGCCGCCGAATGAAGACGGTTCGGCCGATCTGTCAGCTGTACTATCTGTCGCCAAGCAACTTGGCAGTTGCCTGCCCGATAACTACTGCGTGGTTGTCAACAAAAGCACCGTGCCGGTCGGAACCGCCGAGGCCGTGCGCGAGGCAATTACAGCCAGGGCCAAAACGCCGTTTGACGTGGTTTCGAATCCGGAGTTTTTGCGCGAAGGCCACGCCGTAGAGGATTTCACTAATCCCGAACGCGTTGTGGTTGGCGTCAGTTCGCCGGAAGCCGAAGCCGTCATGCGCGAATTATATACACCTTTCATTGATGATGAGCGTCCGCTGTATATCACCGATCCGCGCACCGCGGAACTGACCAAGTACGCCGCTAACACTTTCCTGGTCACCAAAATAAGTTTCATGAATGAAATTGCCCAGTTGTGCGAACAAATGGGCGCCGACGTTGATATGCTCCGGCAAGCTATTGGGTCCGACAGCCGTATCGGCCACAAATTCCTCTACCCGGGCATAGGTTGCGGCGGCAGCTGTTTCCCTAAAGATGTCCGGGCTCTTAAGCACATGTCCGAGCAGCACGGTTATGACTTCAGCTTGCTCGGGTCGGCTATGGCTATCAATGATCAGCAGCAAAAGGTTCTGGTCAGCAAAGTGTCAGACCACTTTGATGGCAAGCTTAGCAGCCAAACTTTTGCTTTGTGGGGCCTGGCCTTCAAGCCGCACACTGACGATATCCGCGAAGCGCCAGCCTTGGCCATCATCGATCAACTGTTGGCAGCCGGCGCTAAAGTCGTAGCTTACGACCCGGAAGCCGGCGATAATGTCCGGACTCGATACGCCGGCAATGACAACGTAGAAATAGTGGATGACAAGTATAAAGCCCTGGACGGGGCGGCAGCCTTGCTGATTGCCACCGAGTGGCCGGAGTTTGCTGCCGCCGACCTCAAGCGTGTCGCCAAGCTCTTGAAACAGCCGTTGGTCTTTGATGGTCGCAACATCTTCCAGTCCGCAGTTATGCGAAAAGCCGGCTTCACCTATTACAGCATCGGCCGCCGGCCAGTCACGCAAAAATGATAAACTAAATAAGCTTCGATAGGCGCCCGTAGCTCAGCTGGATAGAGCGTTGGTTTCCGGTACCAAAGGCCGGGGGTTCAAATCCCTCCGGGCGCGCCATTTATAGATCGGCCTTCGAATCTTTTATAGCGGCGCGGCCCAATAAGCGTATAATGAGCGACGCCTAGTTAGGGAGGGTTTATGGAACCAGAAAATCAATCATCACAAAAACCAAGTAAAGGTTACGGCAAGCGGCCGGTCTGGCAATGGGTGGTCATTTACTTGATCGTGGCCATTATCGTCTACGGCCTGGTCTACCTAATTTTCATTCACAAGGGTAGCGGGTCAACTTCGACCGGTTACTAGATTTTTTAGCGGCGGCAAAGATTGTAAAGGCTCGTTGGCAGCTTGCCGCGTGAAGTGATTGGAGCAAGGCAGGTCTTCGTCGAATTTAATAGTGTACTGGCTGAGCCACGCCTTGCCGCCAGTGAAAGCTCTGGCTCGGCAAACCTGAACTGCCGTGTTTTTGTCGGTCGCGCCGGTAGCCACCCAAGCCGGCAGTTTGTTCTGCCACGGGCCAACGATTTCATTCCATTGGTTTGGCGAAGAATAGATGCCAACCGTAGCGAACCAGACCTTTTGTTTGATGGCCGTCTCGGCGCCTCGCAAGAACTGACGGTTGACCAAAAAATTATCAGTCCAGTTGTTTTCGGTCTCGACGTCCAGCCACCAAAGATTGGCGTGGGCGTTTTGCGAGCCCGCGTAATTAATGGCGTAGAGCGCCGCGTTGTAACCGTAGTTATAAGCCAGGCAGAGGTCATCTTTGGCGCCGCAGCGGCGGGGCGCTGATTTAAACTTCTGCCCGCGGGCCCGGCCCGGATAGCCGGTATTCATATAAACGGCGTAGTGACTGAACCAGCCAGCCTCTTCGCCCACGCAAGGGTTAGGATGAAAATCCAGGCCGCCGGTCACTCCTACGACACCCGTCGCGAAAACGTCCGCGGTCTTAACCCCGCAATTCGGCCACGACGCGTCGACAATCGTTCGCCCGTAGCTCGTACCCGCCGGGCGGGCGACTAAGGCAATGCCGGCCACGATAATCACGGCGGTCAAAACTATGATGACGCGGGGCTTCATGCTTTATCCAACCCGAGAAATCGTGATAACTATGTCCTGCCATCTCATTTACTAAGTTTAGCAAATGATTTGCCGGTCTGACGGCGGCATGATATTATTTTCGTACTAATAACTTTAATTTCCTGGGGTGGCGTGAAATTCGCCAATCGGACGTATAGCCGTCGACCGCAGCCCTTCGGCAGTGGATGACCATGTGAAACTCATGGGCCGACCGTATAGTCGGGACTCGCTTTAGCGAGAGTCGCGTGGGAGCGCGACAGAAAAGGAAGATAACATGAAATATATTAAATTCGGCTCTACTGCCGTAGTGGTGGCAGCGCTGCTCTGGAGCGTGGATGGCTTGCTTAGGCGGCATCTGTATACCTTGCCGGCGCCGGTAATTGTTTTTTGGGAACACACGTTCGGCTTCGTGGTATTGTTGCCGGTGATCGCCGCTTCTTACAAAACTTTTAAGCGGTTAACTCGCAAGCAGTGGTTGGCCATCATTGGCGTGTCATTCCTGTCGGGCGCGGTGGGCACTATCCTTTACACCGCAGCCTTGGGGCGAATCATGTTCATACCCTTCTCCGTCGTGGTTCTGCTGCAGCAGCTTAACCCGATTTTCGCTATCAGCGCTTCCGCCTTGCTGCTGAGGGAACCGCTGACTAAAAAATTTTTCGCCCTGACCATAGTGGCCCTGATTGCTGGATATTTCGTGACGTTCCCGCAAGTCAGCGTTAACTTGGCAACCGGTAAAGGTACAGCTGTGGCGGCCCTGATGGCCGTGGGCGCCGCGGCCGCCTGGGGCACCTCGACGGCTTTTTCTAAGTACGCGCTGAAAGGCACCGCATCCTTGCAAATCACAGCCGCGCGCTTCGGTATCACGCCGTTTTTCGCCCTGTTGTTCATCTTTTTGTCCGGCAGCACGCACGCGGTCAGAAGCATTACACTTAACCAGTTCGCTTACTTGGTAGCGATTACCTTCTCGACCGGCATGATGGCCTTGTTGATTTACTACTTTGGCCTGAAACGCGTGTTGGCTTCGCGCTCGGCGATTTTGGAGCTGGCCTGGCCCGCATCGGCGGTAGTCATCGGCTACGTCTGGCTGCATCAAGGCCTGACCTGGACCCAAGGCATTGCCGCCATCATACTGGCGGGCACTATCTACGTGATTGCCCGTGACGCGTCCCACCCCACCAAAGCCGAAGTCAAAAAAGCCGTAACCTGAAAGTCTTAGCGCTGGAGCTTGCCGTCGCGCAAGCGGAACGTCTTGTCGGTTTTGCCGGCTATTTCCAGATCGTGCGTGACGGTAACGATGGTGGTGTTCTCGCTCTTGGCCAGACCATGCAAAAGGTCAAAGATCATCTTGCCGGTCTGCGAGTCCAGGTTGCCGGTTGGTTCGTCGGCCAAAATTAGCTTGGGCCGATTGGCCAAGGCACGGGCGATGGCGACGCGCTGCTGCTCGCCGCCCGACAGACGCCCGGGCTTGCGCTCCTGCTTGTTGCCGCTAAGACCAACCTGGTCAAGTAGCTGCCTGGCTCTCTCCAGTCGTTGGCGCTTGGGCATTTTGGCGAATTCCATTGGTAGTAGCACGTTTTCCAGTGCCGTCAGGTTAGGGATTAAATTATAGCTCTGGAAAACGAAGCCGATTTTCTGACAGCGATAACGAATAAGCGCGTGATCGTGCAGTTGGCTGATGTCCTCGCCGTCGATTGTTATGCTGCCGCCAGTCGGTTTGTCGAGGCCGCCAAGCAGGCTTAAGAGCGTGCTTTTGCCGCTGCCACTTTTGCCGACGATCGATACGAACTGGCCTTCCGGAACCGTGAAAGACACGCCGCTGACAGCTGTGACCTCATGCTCGCCGCTTTGAAATGTTTTTTGGAGTTGTTTGACCTTTAACATATTATTCTGCCCTCATTACTTCCGCTGGCCTGACTTTAGCTATGAAAAACGATGCTATGGCACTACCGACGACAGCGATAATTACCGCCGCCGCCAGGCCGTATAAGATGATGCTCCAGCCGACTGCGGCGTGAATCGATGACAAGTTATTGCGCAAACCGCCGCCAAAACCGTGCCGAGCCACGCCGCTCATCAAAAATCGGCCGCCACCGGGACCGGCAGCGGATACCGGCGAAGCGCTGGTGAGGCCGTTAGTAACTAGCATTTTAGTGATAGGATTGCCGGCCAGAAATCCCAGCACTATACCAACCGCCGCGCCTAAAATCGTCAAGGTAACGGCTTCGGTCATGAATTGGAACATAACCTTGAGGTTTGAGGCGCCAATGGCTTTGAGGACGCCGATTTCGCGGCGGCGCTCTCGGACAATCATGATCATGGTCAACAGGATGATGACGGCACCGGCAATGATGGCGCCGATCAGGCTGTACAGAGAAATTGTCTGGATGTTCTGTAATGGCGCGATGGTTTGCTGGGCAGTCGTGGCGGCGTTGGTTACGTCAGCGGCGTCACCCAGGTCATTCTTGGTAGCGGTCGTGACACTGTCGACGTTCGTCACCGAGTCCACGTTCAGAGTGGCGCTGGTAATATCGCCAGGCTGACCCGAAAGATTCTGAACAGTAGTCAGCGGCATAATAACCTGGTTGTCGGCAAACGTGTTGCCGGCGTCAAATATGCCGGTTACCGTTATGGTCGAGCCATAAGCCGTAAACGTCGAGCCGACCTTCAAGTTGTTCTTGGCCGCCAGACTGCTGCCTACCAGTGCTATGTTACCAGTGGCATTGGAGCTGAAAACCGAACCGCTTTGGAGCTTGAATGTGCCGCCGCCGCGTTCTCCCGACAGATCAGTCGGCGCGGTTGTGCCAACTACCTGAACCGGCGGCGTAAATGACCTCATGGCGAAAGCCCCGCCCTGGCCGCCTAGCGTCACGCCGTTATTTTGGGCAAACCGTCGTCCCAACGTGCCGGCGTCGATTGCCGATTGCAGGTTCGAGTTGTCAGTTGTTAGACGGTCCTGCAAACTTTCCTCGATACTGGTAACATGCGGCAAGGTTTTGACTTTTGCCAGCTGGGCGTCGGCCAACGGATTGCCGCCGCCTTCAAAACCCCGGACGCCGGCTGGCGCTATTGATACCGTATTACCAACCGAGCCTTTGACACTGTTAATTTTTTGCCCAACCGCTCGATGAGCCACCAGCATAGCTAGTGACAGGCCTATAACCAAACCGAGAATCACAACGATTGAAAACGTCCTGATCTGGTTGCGGAAAGCATTACGTATGCCGCGTGATACTACATTCATAGCTTTTCCCTGTTTTTCCTTATTTACTTATCATTATCATTAGCGACTGTAGCATCGCGATTATTAAAGGATGCTTAAAGCGCGAAGGACTAGCTTAGTGCCAAGGGTAAGTGGATTACGAAGGTCGAGCCCTTGTCCGGCACGCTGCCAACAGTGATCCGGCCGTGATGTTGTTCTATGATTTTGAGGGCGATTGATAAGCCGATACCGTAACCGTCCGTAGACGGTTTTGTACGAGCCTGATCGGCGCGATAAAAGCGGTCAAAGATATGGGGCAGGTCTTTGGCTTTGATACCGATTCCCTCGTCCCTGACAGTAAGGTTACCGTGTCCATCCTTGGTTTGTCCTGATAGATAGACCGTGCTTTTGGCTCGGCTGTATTTAATGGCGTTGTCGAGAAGAATAGTGACTACTTGGGCCAGCTTGGATGGGTCGCCGGTAACTTTTATGGCAGGCACATCGTCCTGAATTGAAATTTGTTTGGTCTGAGCGGCCACCAACACCCTGTTCATCGCTTCGGCGACAACGTCTTGCAACGATACCGTTTGGCGCGGCGCGCCATTGGAGTCCTCGGCCGCTAGACTTAGCAAGCCGTCTGTCAAGCCCTTGAGCTTGACTATCTCCTCGGTATTGCTTTTGATCGTGTCTTTGGCTTGCTTGAGGGTCAGCTTCGGTTTGCGCAAAGCTACTTCGTTGCTGGCCAGCAGCGCCGTCAAAGGTGTCCTCAGCTCGTGTGAGGCGTCAGCCACGAACCGGCTTTGGGCGTCCATGGCATTCTCGATCGGCTGGAGCGTACGGCGGGCCAAGTAATAACTCAAAGCCGCGCCGATACCCAGCACTGACAGGTTAAGGATCGCTAACCGGCCTAGTAGATGGTTCTGGCCCTCTTCAACCCGCTGCTGCCAGAAACTTTGGTATTCAAGGCTTTCGCCAAAATCAGTCTGGTTGGAAATAAACAGTGAGGATGGCGGTATTTGGCGTTTCAGCTCACGGGTCGCGGACCGGTACAAAACATAGCTGAAACTGACGCTTAGCACCATAATGATGGCTAGGTAGGAGGCTGCCAGGCGTAGGGTGGCCGGACGCAGAAAATTTGTCGCTGGCCGAGGATTCATGATGCCGCGCCTAGTTTATAGCCGAAACCGCGCACGGTCTGGATCAGCGGCGGACCGGCAAACGGTTTATCAACTTTGGCTCTAAGATAAGCTATAAAAACTTCGACGGTGTTAGGCAAAATATCGGCATCGAAGTTCCAAACATGGGTCATGATGTTGTTTTTGCTCAAAACCTTGTTTTGGTTGCGCAGCAGGTACTCCAATAAAGCGTATTCTTTGGCTGAAAGCGTAATCGGCTGTCCGGCCCGTTGGACTTGCTTGGCCACGGTGTCCAGTTCAAGATCGGCCGCGCGCAAAACTGCGCCCAGACTGTCGCGCGGCCGGCGCAAGAGAGCTTTGATCCTGGCCAACAATACCTCGAAAGAAAAAGGTTTGGCCAAATAATCATCGGCGCCGGTATTCAGACCTTGGACTATGTCACGGTTCTGAGACCTGGCAGTTAGCATCAGAATGGGCGTATGGTTGGCGGCAGCCCGTAGTTTTTGGCAAACATCGAAGCCGTTCAGCTTCGGCAGCATGACATCCAAGACAATCAGGTCGTAGTCATCGTTAAGCGCCGCGTTCAGACCGGTCTCACCGTCGTAAGCGACGTCAACGGCATAAGACTCCTGTTCCAAGCCGTCTTTGACCGCCTGCGCAATCTTGTGCTCGTCCTCGACCACTAATATTCTCATACTCAAAGTATACTTCTTTGAGACTGAAAAATAACTGAGAACGAGCTGCTTACTTCTTAGTCTTGGGCTGGGGCTTGGGTACGGCGGCGTGTTGCTGCGCCAAGGTATGCAGGTTGTCTAGCATTTGTTCTATTGTCATAAGCGTTCCTTTTTGTCTTAAAGTTTGTCATTTTTAAGCAAGAAACGGATTTCTCATCAACTCAGTCAGGATAACTTCCTAACAGATAGGGAGTCTGTAAGAAATTTTACACGCTTGGCGGCAAAAGTTTGGTGTCGCCCAGATACTTGGCGCGCAACATGGCCTGCTCCAGAGCGCGAATAACCTGCTCGGCTTGGCCGTGGCTCATGCCGACGCGGGCTACCGGTGCTTGCTGCGATTGGCCGACTGTCTGGGTGAAATTAAGGGTGACGCCGGCCGGATTAACGCTTACTTCCAGCCCGTCGCTGTACATGGTCCGGACGTCGGCGGCCAACAACATGACAATCGGTTTGCCAGCTAGATGAATCGCTTCATGATCCGAGCGAGGTTT
>DATKRL010000017.1:0-34389 GCA_035532255.1 Candidatus Dormiibacterota bacterium
CGTTTTACTTAACAGTATTAGATTCTGGTACACTCGGGTTTTCATACCATAATGATAGCCCGTCGCAAGATGAATCAGTACGAGAATTGGTCAACATAAATGCCCTAGAAGCACTTGATACGCATGGCAACCTAGATTTACCACTCCGTGTTTCGGTATTGGATGCGGTGTATGGTGCCGTCAACAAAAGACTTGATCGTACCCCAAAAAGAATCGTGTCCCTAGATGGAAGTTATGAAGAAAAAGCCGATTTTAGGTCTAGATTGATTACCGGACAGTTAGAAAAAGGTAGCCGAGTTTTACTCGTAGGTTTGGTAACTCAGTTTGTGCGAGACATGCTGGCACGTGATATGCGGGTTTCTGTTTCTGATATGAGCCCAGAACTTGAAGGCATAGAAGTGTACGGTGTTCCAGTAATAAATAGCGGTAATGCCTGGACGCTAGATAGGCTTGAAGTATGTGATGCCGCGGTAGTAACGGGCGCTTCTATCGCAACCAATACTATAGATTCTATTTTTGAAACGGCTGCCGCTAGCAACACAAAACTACATTTTTATTTAGAGACTGGCAGTAACTTTGCTCCAGAACTTATACGCAGAGGTGCAGAATCCGTCGTGGCAGAAAAATTTCCTTTTTACGATCTCCCAGGTGAAGCGCGTTTTGAGGTGTACACCGTATGATACGTAAGCTTGATAAAGATGACGCTGAACAAGTTTTTGAGCTTATGGACCAAGTGTATAGTGATCATTCTTTTCTGCGTCATGGCATAGATCGATACGAACAAAATTTACAAGATGGTTCGTATGTGTCTATCGGAGAATTTGATGGTTCTAAACTACGTGCACACGCTGGGTATAAAGTTTTAGCAAATCATGCTATCATCAATGCCCTAGTAGTAAGCCCTGAACATAGAACCATGAACTTAGGTAGAGACGTTTTTAATGCTAGATTAGATAACATAGTGCAAAACAGGTCATTTGATTTTGTAGTTGGGTTCTCCATGATGCAGCATACCTATAGCCAAAGTCTGTATGATGATTGGTTTAGGCCAATGGGAATTGACATCGGGTATCAGGACATTTATCACAAATCAGATGCTAATTTGAATAGAGGCACTAAGTCAAACGCAGAATTGGTGCTGTGTCGCAGACTGTCAGATAGAGCCACGCAAGTTGATATACATGTACCAAAAAGAGATAGATCAATGGCTAATAATATTTTGGGTAAATTAGGCGTGGGGACGCAATTTAACGATGATGGTGAATTAGATTCAAACACTGGTACTTTCCTTGGTTTTCACCCCGATGGCGAAGGCGAATTATTTTTGCCGGCATTTTTGCCTACAGGCATTGCTGTTGATTTTTCACCACTAGTGACCTCAAACAATGAACGACAAGACTTTGTCGACGAAATTAGGAACAGGTATGAGCAAACCATTAAAAGTTAATATCTTGACGTCTACCGATCCTAGCGTTAGTTTTGACAAAACCAGTACTCCGTTGATTGCAGGCGCCTTCGAAGATAATAACCACCAGGTCATAACCCATTCTTCCGAATCCTTACCCAGCTACGATGAATTACTCGATTGTGATGTATTTGTAGATCGTAGCCCAATAACAGATCCTAATTTTTTTAGGGGTTTAGCTCGTGCATATCGGATAAAACGTTTAGCACACACTGATACGCCACTTATGGTCGACAACCCATTGGCTACAATCATCGCATCCGATAAGAGAAAAACTCATAAGCTATTCCCTGACTTAGTTCCCGAGTCTTACGACCTTGACGGCATAACCAATCATTCTTTAATTGACTCTTTTAAAGATGATGAGTACGTAGTTATAAAGAACCCACTAGGATGGTACAGCATAGGCACGGAGTTAATATCTCCAGAAGACGCTCATGATAAATACGGAGAAGCAACCGATTTGGTAGTTCAAAAATATATACCATTCACCAAGGGGGTCGGCCGCGTAGTAGCGGCGAATTTTGATAGTGATTTTCAGGTTTTATGTAGCTATACGATGATACCAGATTCATGGCGCACCGGTGAGGGCGTTGCCAGCAGGTTTGAGCTTACCGATTTATCGCCATCGCTAGAGAAACTTGCTCGCATGGTCGCTCAAACTAGCGGCATATATTTGAATGGTATGGATTATATCGAATCTGATGGAAAATACGTTCTATTGGAGAATAACACCGTACCAAATTTGCGAGTGCCATATCATTATATGGGTGTGAATGCTCCACACTTATTTGTGGAGCACGTTGAACGAAGCGCTGGTAGAATTTAATTATGAAACGACTAAAACTTTTACTGCCTTATGGTGGTGAGTCAGCTGAACATGAAGTGTCAGTTGATTCTGCAAAGTATATACGCAGCCTCTTAAAAGATGATTTATATGATGTAGCTCTATGCTATGTTGATCGTAATGGCTTATGGTGGCGCGTAGACGGGTTTGATGATACAT
Source organism: Candidatus Dormiibacterota bacterium (assembly GCA_035532255.1). Lineage (GTDB taxonomy): Bacteria > Patescibacteriota > Saccharimonadia > Saccharimonadales > UBA4665 > DATKRL01. The sequence continues at coordinate 2,472 of DATKRL010000017.1, forward strand.
CTCTTGATAAAGAAATAATCTTTAATATGGGTAATGGTGCGGTATCCGATAGGACAGGCTGGAGCATAACCCCCGATGTTATCTTCCCGATAATGTTAGGGCCAAATGGCGAGGATGGCTCTGTTCAGGGGCTAGCACAATTGCTACACGTACCAGTTGTAGGCTGTGGTGTTAGTTCGTCTTCTGTGTGTATGGATAAAGAGCTTACTAAAAGATTATTACAGCAGCTTAAAATCCCTATAATTGACTACATCGTTTATTACAAGAATGATACATTACCTAAATTTGATGATGTCATGGCTAAGTTAGGTAATACAATTTTTATAAAACCGGCAAGACAGGGTTCGTCAATTGGTGTGACAAAGGCTAGCGATGAGCAGCAGTTCTACGCTGGTGTTAAGCAAGCACTTATGTACGACACTAAAGTAGTGATTGAACGTGCCGCATTAGGACGTGAAGTCGGTTGCGGTGTAATTGGCAATCAAAAGCTGCGTACGAGTGTTGTTAGTATGATTGAACTGGGCGACAATGATTTTTTTACATATGACGCAAAGTATGCACCGAATAGTAGCGCACATATGCGTATCCCTGCCGACTTACCGGCAGATGTAACAGAAAAAATACGTCTTACGGCCGAGCAAGCATATAAAGCATTAGAGTGTGCTGGTTTTGCGCGTATAGACATGTTTTTGGAAGATGATGGAACCATATTGATTAACGAGCTAAACACTATACCGGCTTTCAGGAGCGATAGTTCGTATCCTAAATTATGGAAAGCTAGTGGTGTTGAACCTAGCGATCTTCTGGACGAGATTATTGGATACGCTATTAGTGCTGACGAGAATAGCGACAATTAGATAGGTTAGTCACAGAACCCGGTCGCCTTTTGCGCTGCCCAGCCGCCATAGGATTAACCGATCATTCTCGGAACCTAATAACAGAGGTAACATCTAAGAAACTAGCTATTTCAACAGTTCCAACCTGGTCTGGCAATGATGGGGACTGGATTCGAACTACTAACAGAGGTGAAATTTTAAGGAGTAAGCACTAAAAATAAAGAAAGACCGGTCATGGACACCGGTCTACCTCTGTTAGTGCTTGGTCTGGCTCCGGAGGCCGGGCTCGAACCGGCAACCCTCTCGTTAACAGCGAGATGCTCTACCATTGAGCTACTCCGGAATGCGCTGGACTCGTCTATTCTAACGGCTTACTAACAGATTGTAAATAATTAGCGGGCGGATTTCATGGCGGCTTGGGCGCGACGGGCATCGTCGCGAGCCTTGAGGGTTTGGCGCTTGTCATAGTGCTTTTTGCCCTTGCCGACGGAGATGCGGAGTTTAATGTAGCGTCCGCCGGTCAGGATTTCCAACGGAACGATGGTCCTGCCCTGTTGCTTGGCGTCTATCAGGGCTTTGATTTCGCGGCGTTTGGCGAGGAGGCGGCGCGCGCGGGTAGTGTCGGTTTCGATGATAGGAATGCCGCTGGTTCCGGAGATTGTGGCATTGATGAGGTACAGCTCGTCGTTTTTGACCGTCACGTAGGCTCCGCGGAGTTGGCCGTGGCCCATCCTGAGCGATTTGGTCTCGGCGCCGGTCAGTTCCAAACCCACCACCAAAGAATCGCCGAGCTCATAATCATGTCTAGCGCGGCGGTTGGTGATGCGTTTGGTTTGGCTGGGTTTCTTCTTGGCCATAAGAGTAAGTATGCAACAACTTGCGCCAAGAAGCTACTGCTTGGCGGTGAATTCTTGCCGGGCGACGTTCCAGAGCGAGGGGTCGTGGAGGACTTGGGCGCGGTAGTACCAGTATTCAGCGCCCCAGAGGTCGATATCGCGCATGCCGGTGGCGCGGCCATATTGGAAACGGTCTTTCAGCCGCTGGGCATTGAGCGATTTGTTCTGCTCGGCCAGGCTGGTCTGGGTGATGGACTGCTCGTTGGGCGGCCAGGCTTCGGCCTGGAGCTCGTCGATCATCATGTCGCGGTGGTTGACGATTTTTTGCAAGCCGGCCAGGAAGCCGTAGAACCAGGCCGGATACGGGTATTCGAGATAGCGATGGGTGACGCCGGCGTCCCAGACACGCTTATAAACGGATATGCCGAACTCGTCCGGCTGCGGCTGGCCGAGCGGCAAGCCGAGGGCGTTGTTGCTGCGGCTGACGATGACCGGGTGCCGAGGGTCCAACTGTTTGACGAGATTATATTCGCTGACCAGACGGTAGCGGCCCTGAGTGTAAGGGCTGCAGTCGCCAAAGCCGAGCAAGAAATATTCGTTTTCCAGCTGGTAGCTGACTAAGCTGGGCGAATTCTTGTAGCGTTCAATCACTTTTCGCATGAATGTTTCAAGTTGAGGCTGCCACTGGCTCTCTGGCTGGTTGGTATTGATCCAGCTCGGCGGGTGGCATTCCGGCCAGCGCGGCTGGCGTAAACCGACAGTCAGGATTACTCGCGCATGGGCTTGCTCGGCTTTTTTGAACTGCCAATCCAGTTGGCTGAAATCATAGTGGCCGGGTTGCTGTTCGATGTCGCTCCAGTAGCTGACCAGACGGAACTGCCGCACTCCTATATTAAGCAAGGCATCCATGGTTTGCTGCGGATTGACGCCGAGGCTCTGGGCGTAATCCGGAATGAAGCTGACGCCCTGTTCCAGCGGCTGGCTCCTTTCGCCGTGGATATACCACTGGGCGATACCGTACATCGCGCCGACCAGCAAGATAACCAGCGCCACCAGCAGACTGACGATTTTTTGCCACCAGCCACGGCGCCAGTAGCGTCCGGGCCAGCGTTTTAAGCCATTTGCCAGCTTATTTATGTATGTTGAAGCGGTCTTTGCCATATAATAAGAATCACGTTTCGATGAAAATAAGCATTATTATCCCAGTATACAACGAAGCCGAACACCTCGGCGCTTGCCTGGCGGCTATCGCGGCCCAGACAGTTACGCCGTACGAAGTGATTGTGGTGGACAATAATTCCACCGACGCCTCGGTGGCCGTCGCTTCCTCGTATGATTTTGTTACTCTCCTGCGCGAACCCCGCCAGGGCGTAGTCCACGCCCGGACTCGCGGCTTTGACGTCGCCAGCGGCGACATCATAGCCCGGATTGACGCCGATACGCTGCTGGCGACTGACTGGGTGGCCCAGGCACGGGCGGTTTTCAACGATCCGGACGTTGACGCCGTTTCGGGCGTAGCCCTGTATTACAACGTGGCCGCGGCGCCACTTTTTGATGCTATTGACCTGTTCTTCCGCCGGCGGTTGAGCCGGCAGCTCAAAGACCGGGTATTTCTCTGGGGCGCTAACATGGCTCTGCGCCGCGGCGCTTGGGAAAGGGTTAGGCCGGCACTTTGCCAGCGTGGCGGTTTGCACGAGGATTATGACATTGCTATTCACCTGCAGGAGTTAGGTGGCCGGGTGGTGTTCGATGAACGGTTGCGGGCCCAGGTTTCTTCACGCCGGATCGACGTCGGTTATCTGGATTTTATGCGCTATGTTTGGGTTAGCCCGCGGACTTACGCCCAACATGGTATTCGCGGTCGCCGGCACATGTACTCCGTAGTCTTGGTGTGCGCCGCGGGCTACTTACCGGCACGGATGCTGCACAGGGGTTATGATCCGGTGCTGGATCGTTTTAGCTGGAGCAAGGTCTTTGAGCCAACCAGCGCCCTGCCGCGGGTCGATCCGACCGCCAACGTCGCTTAATTCTGGGGATTTGAAACGAAACCGCCGCTATCGGTTGGTGTCGGATGACAGCTGGCCCAGAGGCCTTTATGGGCAGCCATCGCCGCCTGCTCGTCGGCGCCGAACTGCTGAGATTTGGTAAACGGAAAATAGGGGTAGTAAAAACCGTAGCCTGCCTGGATTAACTTCTCATTAAGGCTGGTGCCGTCCGGCAGGTAGACGTAACGCAGCAGGCGGTCGTAGCGGTCCCGGTCGGTGCTCAAAGAATCCGACACTAGACGCACGTGCCGCGTGCCGATGAAACTTTTGGTGAAAGCCGCGGCCTGCGGGCCATAACACTGCACGGGCGTGTTGGGCTTGTGGGTTTCGGGCGTGTCGACGCCGACCAGGCGAACTTTTTCCTCGTGGCCGTTCATGTTGACTGCGATGGTGTCGCCGTCTACGAAGTAGGCCACGCTGTACAGGCCGGGTTGGTCATGCGTGGCCAGCTGCCGCGCGTGACCAACCCGGGCGGGCGTTTGGCCGCCCAGCCAGAACGCTGCCACTAGCAGCAAAGCCACCGCGAGGTGGCGTTTATGTGATCGCCTCATACTACAGACTAAGTAACCGCAGCACCTCTTGCCTGTCAAGCTTCAGACCGTTGATTTTAATGAATTTTTCATCTTCCTTGGGCGGCTCTAGCTTGGCGGCAATTGTCTCGAACTCCTCTTCGGTCATACTGATCATGTAGCCGTTGCGGCTATCGCGGACGTTGACGGCCCGTTTTTTGGCGGCTTCTTTGGGCACGTTGATCCAGATCAAAACAGCTTCGGCCCCGCGGCGCGCGGCGATGTCGCGCATCTTCTGCCTATCAGAGTAAAAATTAAAGTTCGTGTCGTAGACTACACTCCGGCCGGTTGCCAGCAGATCTTCGGCCTGCTTGTTCAGCCGGTTGTACAGCTGCAAGCTTTCTTCTTCGGTGTGTGTCGGGCTCTCGAACAACTTATGCCGCTCGAGGTCCGCCCAGAGGTGCGTCGCGCCCGTAGCCTTGGCGATGAACTTGGACACGGTCGTTTTGCCGGCTCCCGGATAACCTATAAAGAAGTACAGCTTTGGTTCGCCCATCAGAAATCAATCCCTTTGTTGGCCAGGAATTTATCGTCAAAATGGTGTTTTAACTTATGCATGTCGGTGGCGATGTCGGCCTTAGCCAGCAATCCGGGCGGAAAATCGCGGCCGGTCAGGCAAAGGCTGGTCCGCGGGGCGCGAGCGTCAATCAAGGCCGCGAGTTCCTTCTCGGTGACCAGTCCGTCATGGACGGCGTTGTTGATCTCGTCGCAGATGACCAGGTCGTAATCGCCTCCGGAGACGGCTTTCAACGCTTCGGCATAAGTTTGGGCCGCGGCCTTTTGGTGCTGCTCGTTCGTGATGTGCTGCTCGCTCAGCTCGCCGGCCTTATAAAAACCTTTGCCACCCTTGTAAAAGTAGAGCTGGTCTTTATATAAGGGCTGGATATCACGAATGAAAACGTGCTCGCTAACGCCCCAATATTTGATGAACTGAATAAACGCCACCCGCCAGCGGTTGCCCAGAGCCCGCGTCAGCAGACCCAGGCTGGCCGTGGTCTTGCCTTTGCCTTTACCGGTGTAAACTATCACCACCGACTCTTTGGTGTCGAAATCCTCAAAAGCCATATCTACAGTATAACTAAGTCAGTTTGTGGGCTTTGAGGGCGGCGTCGATCTTGGGACGGTCGAAGCCGACGATGATGTCGCCGGCTATGTCGATGACCGGAATGCCGCGCTGACCGGATTTGTTGACTGCCTCCAGGCCGGCCGCCGGGTCTTTTTCTACGTCTTTATCAGTGTATTTAACACTGAGTTTGTCTAAATAATCTTTCGCCGAGTGACAGAAGGCGCACCAGGTGGTGCTATAAACAGTAATTTGTGAATCGCTCATGCCTATATACTAGCACTATACTTTTTAAAGTGTCAAAAAATCGCCAGAAAACTATCCACACCTGTTGCGTGATCTATGTCACATCTGTTATACTGAAGTTAATGACTAAGACGACAGTGCCTGGCAAGAGGCCCTCGCCTGCCGGATCGGCCAAACCTGGCTCCGGCGTGGATACCAAAACCAAAAGTCCGACCGCTGTATTTGTCGGCGCGGCTTTGGATATGAGCTGGCGTTTGGCAATCGTTGTGTTGGTGCCGATCATCGGCGGTTTCGAACTCGATAAGCACCTTGGTACATCGCCCGCGCTTAGTATTCTGGGCTTTCTGATTGCCGGCGGTGGCGTGGCAGTGGTGCTCAAGCAAATGCTTAACCAACTGGAGTCACGCTGATGATAGCCAGCCTGATCACCCGATTCGCCGACAGCGGCCCGACGGTACATGTTGCGCCGCTAGGGTTGTTCCGCGTAGGCGGCTACACTGTCACCAACTCCATGCTCTACGGCTGGCTGGCAACGGTGGCGATCTGCATTACTTTGATCTGGGTGGCACGGCGAGTAACGGTCAAGCCTAGGGGCGGCCTGGTCCAGTTCATCGAGGTCGGTGTCGACTTTATCACTAACCTGGTGGAGAACGCTTTTGACAACAAACAAGTTGGCCGCAAATACGTGCCGTATTTCGTAACCCTGTTCTTCTTTATCCTGTTTAACAACTGGCTGGGCTTGCTGCCGATCGTCGGCGAAGGCTTCCAGTGGGGCGGCCATCCGCTGCTTAGGCCCTTCACGGCTGATCTGGACGGTACATTCGCCATGGGCGCGATCACCATGCTGCTGGTTTACACGGCCTCTATCCGGGAATCTGGCGGCCTGCGGCGCTACCTGCGGCATTTCTTCGTCGGCAGTCCGGCCAATCCGCTCTACCTGGTGATCGGCTTGCTGGAAATGTTCACTGACCTGACAAGGGTGCTCAGCCTTAGCCTCCGACTTTTCCTCAACGTCACGATTGGCGAAATTGTGATCGCCGTGTTCGCTTATCTGGGACATATCCTGGCGCCGCTGACGGCCCTGCCCTTCACCCTGATCGAACTGTTTATCGGCGCGCTGCAAGCTTATATCTTCACTATCCTGGCTGTCATGTACCTGGCCATCGCGGTCAACCACGCCGGCGAACACGCCGGTGATGTGGACTTGACCGAAGATGACGTTCCTGAAACAATAGGGGCAACGGCCCGGGGAACGGTCCATGGGCAGGCTTAAGGTGGCATGAACAAACTAAGGTAAATAAGGAGTAATAACAGTATGGTAATCGCAGACGCAGTCAACACGGCAATTATCGGCAAGGGCTTGATGATCGGCGGCGGCTTTATCGGGCCGGGCGTTGGTATCGGTCTGATCGGCGGCAACTATTTGCAGGCTGTCGGGCGCAACCCCGAAGCGGCTAAGTTCCTTGGTCAAGCCCTGATTTTCGTGGCTATCGTCGAGCTGTTCGGTCTATTGGCCTTCGCCTCGATCTTCATTGTTAAGTAGGAGTTTTCTTTGTTAGTACCTATTAATTTCGCAGATAGTTCATCCGGAATCGGCGCCTTAGGCGTTAGCGGCCAGGCTTTTGTGATCCAGCTGATCACCTTTATCTTGGCGTACCTCGTGCTGCGGCGCTGGGCGTTCGGGCCGATCATCAAGATATTGCGCGAACGGCGCGAAACCATTGAGAGTGGCGTCAAGCTCGGCGAACAAATGCAAAAGGCCAAGGCCGAACTGGAAGCCCAGGTCGACGAAGTCTTGCATGACAGCCGCCAACAGGCCGACGGCATCATCGCCGGCGCCCAGGACACGGCCCGCCAAACCATCCGCGAGGCCGAGGACAAGGCCCGCGAAAAAGCGGCCGGCATCCTTAAAGAAGCTGAAGAGCGCGTTGTCCAAGATACGGCCCGGGCCCGCCAACAACTCGAAAAAGAGCTGGTTGGCCTGATTTCCGAGGCCACCGAAGCCATCATCGAAGAAAAAGTTGACGCCAAAAAAGATGCCCAACTGATTGACCGCGCCTTGAAGGGACGACAAACGGCATGAAACAACCGCGCGTAAAAATTGCCCGGGCCATTGCCGACCGAACGCTCAAACAGGGCGTTTCACGGCGGTTCAGCAAAGAGATAGCGGCTTATCTGCTAACTGAACGCCGCGTCAACGAGCTGGACTCGATTTTGCGTGACGTCCAGGCCGATTGGGCCGCGGACGGCCATGTAGAAGTCCTGGCCAGCAGCGCCAACCCGCTGACGGCGACCGTCAAGGCTGACATCGCCAGGCTGGTCAAGCGCCTGGTGCCGGACGCCAAGCGTATCATGGTGACCGAAACCCGCGATCCATCGGTTATCGGCGGCGTGAGGTTGAATCTGGCCGACCGGCAGCTGGATTTGAGCATTCAGACGAAATTAAACAAGTTTAAACAGCTGGTAGTGACAGGAAAGGATTAAAGTGGCTGAATTATCAATTACGGAATTATCGGATGACATTCGGACGGCAATCGCCGAACTTAAGAAGCGGCCGGAGATCGAGAACGTCGGCGTAGTAACTCGTGTCGGCGACGGCATCGCCTGGGTTTACGGCCTTAGTGCCGCCGGCTACAGCGAAATGCTGGAAATCGAAGGCAATGATGGTCGTAAGGTAACGGCCTTTGCTCTTAATCTGGGCGAAGATGAAATCGGTGCCGTTCTGTTGGGCGAGGACACTAACGTTAAGGCTGGCGCCAGGGTCCGTTTGAGCGGCCAGGTGCTGGAAGTGCCGGTTGGTCCCGAACTGGTCGGCCGCGTAGTCGATCCCTTAGGCAACCCGCTAGACGGCGGCCCGGCCATCAAGGCCAAGCACATGAGCCGTGTCGAACGCCCGGCACCAGGTGTTTTGGACCGCAAAAGCGTCCACGAGCCTCTTATGACAGGCATTACGGCTATCGATGCCATCGTGCCCATCGGCCGCGGCCAGCGCGAGCTGATCATTGGCGACCGCCAAACTGGTAAAACGGCCGTAGTGGTCGACACCATGGTCAACCAGGCCCGGCAAAAGAGCGGTGTCATCAACGTTTACGTAGCCATTGGTCAGAAGCTGTCCAAGATAGCCGCCTTGCAGGAGCGCCTCAAGCGCGAGGGCGTCATGCAGCAGACCATTATCGTTGCCACCAGCCCGGCTGATCCGGCCGCCCTGCTCTACCTGGCGCCTTACGCCGGCTGTGCCATGGGCGAATATTTCCGAGACAACAAGCAGCATGCCTTGATGATTTATGACGACCTGACCAAGCACGCCCAGGCCTACCGCCAAATGTCATTGCTATTACGCCGCCCCCCGGGCCGCGAAGCGTATCCGGGCGACGTTTTCTATCTGCACTCACGCCTGCTGGAGCGGGCCGCCAAGTTATCTGATAATCTCGGTGCCGGTTCACTGACCGCCTTGCCGATTATCGAGACGCAGGCCGGTGACATCAGCGCTTACATTCCGACCAACGTCATTTCGATCACCGACGGTCAGATTTTCCTCGAGACCAACCTGTTCTATCAGGGTATCCGACCGGCAATTTCGGTCGGCTTGTCCGTCTCGCGTGTTGGTGGCGCCGCCCAAACCAAGGCCATCAAGGCGGCCGGCGGCGGCCTCAAACTGGCCCTGGCCCAGTTCCGCGAGCTGGCGGCTTTCAGCCAGTTCTCAACCGATCTGGACGCTGAAACCCGCCACACTATCGAACGCGGCCAACGCCTGACCGAGCTGCTCAAGCAGCCGCAGTACAGCCCATATTCTATCTGGGAAATGTATTCTAGCCTGTACGCCGCCACCCAAGGCGCTTTCGACAATGTACCGCTAGAAAAAATCAAGCCGGCCGAAGAGGCCCTGCACCGCGAGCTCAAGAGCAAACACGCTAAGCTGACCGAGGCTCTCAACACCGGCGACAAACCGACCGATGCCCAGAATGACCAGGTCCTCAAGGTCGCCAAAACCATCGCTGAGAGCTACAAAGTCACTCCTAAGAAAGTCGCCAAGGAGAAGTAAGCCCCGTGGCAAGTACGATTACGCTCAAACGCCGCATCACCTCCATCCGTGGCACCCGGCAGATCACCAAGGCCATGGAGCTGGTTAGCGCCAGCAAACTCAAGCGGGCTCAGGATTATGCTCAGCGCAGCCGGGATTATCGCGACCTGGCCTACGACCTGCTGCGCAAGCTTAACGCCATGAGCGAAGTTGAGCGCCTGCCTCTGTTCCGTAAGCGTACTGTCAAGAATCGCCTATACGTAGTTATTACCAGCAATACCGGCCTGGCCGGTGCCTACAACGCTAATGTCCTCAAGCTTTTGGCTCAGGGTTTGCGGCGTGACGAAGCCGATAAGGTCAAAAGCCATGTCATCACTGTTGGCAGCAAGGGCGCGCACTTTGTCCGCCGGCTGCACAATGTCGAGCTGACAGCCGTTTATTCGCCGTTTGGCGACCGGCCGACGGCTAATGACATCCGCCCGCTTCTCAACACTATCGTCGACGGCTACAAAGACGAAACTATCGACGAAGTTCACGTGCTTTACACCGATTTCAAGTCCAACCTGATGCAGGTAGCCACCGACCTGGTCCTGTTACCTGCTCCGATCATGGACGTCGATTCGGCTCCCGTGGCAATCAGCAACTTCGAACCGGACGTCGAGACCGTCGTTCACGAGGTCACCACGCGTTTGATCGAAGCTCAGATCTGGCAGGCCGTGCTGGAAAGCCTGGCCAGCGAGCACGCCATGCGCATGATGGCCACCAAGAATGCCACTGACAACGCCTCGGATCTTATCGATGATTACACCCTGGAATTAAACACTGCCCGGCAGGCCGCCATCACCCAGGAGCTGGCCGAAATCACGGGCGGCGCGGAGGCTATGACGTCATGATAGAGATACGCCCTGCGCCGAATAAGCCCACGCTTGCGGTAGTAGCACCTCCCGAATATTGCGGTGCCGGTGAAGACACAGGGATGTTGATAAAAGAATTGGACGAAACCTTGCGAGATCACGACATAGGCCTTACGCCGTTTCAGTTCAATGCTTTTAATGGTGACGACCGGAATCATCTGGGCCTTCAAAAGCATATCGATAGAAAACTCATAAGCGGTCTGGTGATCCCCAACTCTACAGATGTACTTGGCCGCATAGCGGCAGGCAAAGAGGTTGAAAGTGCCGCCCGAAAGGTAGCTCTGGCTGGTTTACCGATTTTGGTCATGGCTGCGGTGGAACGGACCGAGCTGGGCATTTATGGCACGCCCGAACTTAATGCTTGTTCGCCCGAAATCATAGTTTTTGGCAGGGGCATTACTGATAAGGAGGGCCATATAGTAGGTCAAGATGACGGTTACGACTTCGAGAAAATCGTGGCCAGGTTCAGGCCGGATGTTCAAGTAGATCAAGCAGTAAATATAGGAGTGGCAGCATAATGGCGACAGCAACCAAGGTAAAAACTAAGACTGGTAATAAGGGTAAAATCACGCAGATCGTGGGCGTGGTGGTGGACGTGGAGTTCACGACCGATAAACTGCCGGCGATTTATAACGCGCTAAAAGTTAAACTCGACGACCAAGAGCTGACGCTTGAAGTGGCTCAGCACCTAAGCGAATCGGCTATCCGGGCCATCGCCTTGGGTTCGACCGACGGTTTGCAGCGCGGCACTGAAGTTACTGACACGGGGGCTGCCATTAGCGTGCCGGTCGGCGACAAAACGCTGGGCCGGATGTTCAACGTCACTGGCCAGCCAATTGACGGCCAAGGCGGTACGTTCACCGAGACCGCTCCTATCCACAAAGCCCCGCCGCCGCTGATCGACCAGTCCGGCCAGATTGAAGTTCTGGAAACCGGCATCAAGGTCATCGACCTGATCTGCCCTATGACCAAAGGCGGTAAGGCCGGCCTGTTCGGCGGTGCCGGCGTCGGTAAAACCGTCCTTATCCAGGAGCTGATCAACAACATCGCCAAATTCCACTCCGGCTACTCGGTCTTCGCCGGCGTCGGCGAACGCACTCGCGAGGGCAATGACCTTTACGGGGAAATGACCGAATCGGGCGTTATTAAGAACACTTCCCTGGTCTTCGGCCAGATGAACGAACCGCCCGGCGCCCGCTTGCGCGTAGCCCTATCCGGCTTGACCATCGCCGAGAGTTTCCGCGATAAGGGTAACGACGTGTTGTTATTCATCGACAACATCTTCCGCTTCACCCAGGCTGGTTCCGAGGTGTCGGCCCTGCTTGGCCGCTTGCCTTCAGCCGTGGGTTACCAGCCAAATCTTCAGCAGGAAATGGGTGCCTTGCAGGAACGCATCACTTCGACCCGTGAGGGCTCAGTCACCTCTGTCCAGGCTGTTTACGTGCCAGCCGACGACTTGACAGACCCGGCGCCAGCCACGACCTTCGCCCACCTGGACTCGACCATCGTGCTGAGCCGGGCCTTGACGGAGATCGGTATCTACCCCGCCGTCGACCCGTTGGACTCTAACTCGACCATTCTGGACCCCGAGATCGTCGGTGAAGACCACTACAATACCGCCCGCGAAGTACAGCGCGTCTTGCAGCGCTACAAGGACCTGCAGGACATCATCGCCATCCTAGGCATGGAAGAACTATCCGACGAGGACAAGCAGACCGTGAGCCGCGCCCGCCGTATTCAGCGTTTCTTGAGCCAGCCGTTCTTCGTGGCCGAACAGTTCACCAACAACCCCGGCCAATACGTCAAACTGGCCGACACCATCGCCGGCTTCAAGGAAATCCTCGCAGGCAAGCATGATGACAAGCCGGAGAGTGCCTTCTACCTCAAGGGTGCCATCAAGGACGTCAAGGCGGCCAAAAGCGGAGACAAATAGTGTTCCACTTCCAGCTGGTCAGTCTTAGCGGCAAGAAATTCGACGAAGAAGTCTACGAAGTTATCCTGCCGACCCTGGACGGCGAAATCGGCGTCCTACAAGACCATATGCCGCTGGTCAGCGTTGCCAAGAATGGCGTTATTGCCGTTCGCCGCCAGCCCAAAGACCCTGACCGCGAACGTGAATACTTCGCCACCAACGGCGGCGCTATCGAAGTCGCCGACAACACCCTGCGCGTTCTAGTCGACGAAGCCGACCATGCCGAAGATATCAACGAGGCCGAGGCCCAAAAAGCTCTGTCCCGCGCCGAAAAGATGAAAGCCGAAGCCAAAGACCAGATCAGCCTGGAACATGCTCAAACCTTGGTAGACCGCCAGGCTGTTCGCCTGCAAGTAGCCGCTCTCAAACGCCGCCACCAACGGCGCTAAGCGTCAGGGTCAAATAACTGCAGCTCAATGCCGACACTGTCCTGATCATGGGCCGCCGCGGTTGCCACTAACAGTTGACGAGCTCGCAGATCGGTCATGCCTTTAAGATAAGCGTCTCCCGTATCTATCCGGTCCTCGCTCGTGGCTCTGCGTAGCCGATGCGCCCGAACAATAGCCTGGGTAGCGAAGTCCTGGTCTTCCATTGCGATAATCTTCCAGCCTTCTTGTTGGGCGAATAGCTCACCCTCCAAAGAACCTGCCGTAATCCTTCCGGCGGTTCTATCTGGCTGCGGTCTTTCGGGTCTGGCTGGCATGCATCACTCCTTATTTTTTATCATACCCGAAAAGCTGGCGAACAATTGTGATATATGTCATGTTATTAATTTTTTTGTGACTTGCATCACATTCTCATAAGGAGTAATATTACTCATCATAATTAAAATTTAATTAAAAAGGTATAAAGTCAATTTTATGACGGAACAATTAGCAGGTGGAGAATTTTATATGGGGTCAGATCAACAAATCGAAGTCGCTAAAATAGCCAAACTGTCGTTCGCGAATGGCAATGTTGGCCGGCGTTACCCGCTGGTTGGGCCCGAGGCGGAGGCCGCCTTCGCCGAGCAACTCGGCAGGCACACTTACGAAATAACCATACCCAATACCGCCGATTGTATTGATGAGCGCAGGACCATACGTTTAGCTGATGGCACTAACAACCCGGCCATACTGAAAGCTCGTGTGGTGCATCAGTTGCCAGGCGGCGAGGGCCTGGCAGCAACCAAAGCCTTAATAGCTGCCGACGCTGGTCTCATCCAGGGCACAAAGAGTATGTGGGAAGCTTATGAGAAAGTTTCAACAATGTTAAAGGAGATGGGCGAGGAAGACGGCGGTCATGAAGCCTGCGGTGCCAGCAAGGCAGTCCAGTCCTCGGTCGCAGAAGCGATTCATATCGACGTGCTGGTGCCTACCGTTGGGCTTTTTGTGCCCTCCAGCAGCCACACTACGGACCTTATAAAGCGAAACGCCGAGAACAAACGCCGGCGTCTAGAGGATGGCTTCTATGGTTCGTGGGAGCCTTCCAAGCATGCTGACTATTTGATAAGCAATTTTCCCCAGAACTTTTCTTATCTTGGGGTTGATAATAATGACCGTGAAACCGGCGGGCACAATGCCTCGGCCGCGTATGTGGTGACTGACGAAGGCGTGGGTTTTGGTAAAAATGTCTTTATCGAAGATACTGGGCGGCAGTCCTTCGCCCTGAGCCAAAGGAAGATGCAACAATTAGCCCACATGCTCGGGGGCAGTCCGCAGGAACGGGACGCCATCATGATAGGCTTCGTCGATGACGCGCTGCATGTGGCCGCCGGTTTGGCCTGCGAGGATATGCCGGTTTTCGCCTAAGTGGCGGTTACTAGGCAACGGAGCTTTACAAAAGCTGAAAGTCCCGCTATTCTTATGACATCAATTAAGTGGAGGTTCCAAATATGTTTGGAAGACGCAATGTAGCTACTTTGGTAGCGGAGTTTTTGGGAACAGGGGTGCTGACGCTTCTTATCTTGAGCGTACAGCGGTCAACTATTGGGGTACCGTTTTTCGTGGCCCTGGGAGCAGGTTTAACTCTGGCGTTGATGGTGGCCGCGCTAGGTAATATTTCGGGTTCGCACCTTAACCCGGCCGTGACCATCGGTATGTGGACGGCTCGCCGGATTTCGACGCTGAACGGCGTATTGTACATTGCAGCGCAGCTGTTGGGCGCCTGGGCGGCTTACTACCTGTACGTTTACTTCGTTAAGGTCAGCTTGCAGCCTATCGGCGGCCATTTCGCCGGCCGTATCCTGGTGGCTGAAGCCGTTGGTACGGCTATCTTTACCTTTGGTTGGGCGGCGGCTGTTTACCAGCGCGTCACTCCGGCCGCGACAGCCGCGGTTGTCGGTTTGGCCTACATGGTCGGTATTATCGCCGCTTCACCGGCCGCAATCGGCCTGTTGAACCCGGCGGTTGCCCTCGGTGCCCGCGCCTGGGTCTGGGGCACCTATGTGCTTGGGCCTGTCCTGGGTGCCATCATCGGCATCAACCTTTACGGTCTGCTTTTCGCGGAATCGACCCGTAAGGTCAAAGCTGCCAGCGCTACGGCCGCTCCGGCTGCCAAAGCACCGGCCAAAAAGCGTACTACCAAGCGCGCCAAAAAATAAGCAAGTCTGAGAGACTTTCGTGTGAGCTGCCCGCTTCGGCGGGCAGTTTTATATGTTGCCGTCAATCAGGTCTTGTTCGAACTGTTTGATGCCGCGCAGGTTCTTCGGGTAATGGCTGACGTCTGGGAAGTCCAGCTTCGTGATATGCGCCCAAACGGCGCCAATTAGTCTCATGAACTGATCAATTTCTTTTTGGTCGAACTCCAGCTCAAGATTATTCACTAATTGACCCCTGTCATCGGCCTCGATGAACTCCAGCGCGCCGCCGCTAACAGCTAATTTACCGCCGAAACTGGCGGAATGTTCGACCAGCAGTTTGTAGAACAATAATTGCTGGCGGTATTTGTACAGTTTGACCTTTTCGAACTCGTCCTTGCCCTGCCAGCTTAACGCCGGTTTGCCGGTTTTGAAGTCGACCACCTCAACACTGCCCTGGTCGCTGAAGTGCAGCTTGTCTATCTTGCCGCTAAGGCTGGCGCCGCCTATTACCACGCCCTCGTTATTGAAGCCGCGCTCCACAATGTCTTGCGCCGACAGTTCCCCGCCCCGGTGCTTAAAGTATAGCGCCAGGGCCTCCCGTCCACGGCGGTCGAGCTTCTTGTGGTCGGGTTTTTTGAGGTGTTTGCGGTCCAGGATGTCGGCGAAGTAGTCTTGTAACTTCTTAGTAGTTGGTAGCTGGCCCTTGCGCAGCTCGGTGTGAGCCCACTGCAGTGTTTTATGGACGGCGTCACCGTAGGCGGCAGATGGTGTCGGGGCTTCCGGAAATCTTAATAAATTATGCATGAAGAAATATTGCGGCCCGCCTTCGCGCACGTCGATGAAGTTGTTGAGGTGCGTCACGCTCAACTTGTAGTTGGCCAAGATGGGCTCGAACAGGGTCGGTTTGTCGGCGATCACCTGCCTAAAACGGTATGACCAATCCGTTGATAAGATCTCCACAGCCTGGGGCGTGGCCGGCTTGTCGATAGCTTGCGGCTTGAGTCCGGCGCTGGCCGCGTCGCTGATAAAACTCAGACCCGGCGACAGCTTGTTGGCCAGATCGTGCGTGTAGCTGGTGACGTGCAAGCTGTGCTTAGCCCTCGTCAGCGCCACGAACAGCAGGCGCAACTTGTCGTTGTCGCCGTCGCTGGCTGGGGCGATCGGCAGGTTTTTGGGCAAGGTTATATTCGGCGAGCGGCTGCGGGCCGTCGGACCCCACACTTCGTCCTGGGCGTTTATGACAAATACGGCGTCGAATTCCAGCCCCTTGGCCTTATAAGCCGTCATGACCTGCACGGCATTGGTGGTTTGGGTGTGCGGGTTGGTGTCGACGATCTTGAGGCCGGCCGACAGGTGTAATTCGGCGAATTCCACCAGGTCTTTGACGAGCAGCAAGCGGTTGGGCTTCCACTGCCGCAGACGCTGCCGGAGAGTCGATAATTGGCCCAGCAGGGTCAGATAATCGTCGGTGGCCTGTTCGTAGCGTTCAGGGTTGAAATAGAACGCCCTGAGCGGCGAGACGAACTTGGTCTTGAGCCTTGGCAGCATCAGGTCATCATATTCGCTGTCAGCGCCGTCCTCGGCCGCGCCGATCAGCCGGTCGAGCATATATTCCAGCGGCTCCAGCGGACTGTGCTTGGCCAGGTCGACGAACCAGGCGGTTATTTCGCGCGGCCGCTTATTCTTGTGCTTGTTGAGCACCTCCAGCCAGTGTTTGTGGGCGTTGTAGCAGCCCAAGCTGATCTGTAATAGCTCCTCGGCCGGAATATCCCAGAAGTCATAGCCCAGCACTTGGCTGACCAACTCGTCGACGTCGCCTTGGCGGTTGTCGGCGATCGCTACGACCAGCCTGGCCATCGTTATCAGCTGGGCGATCAGCGGCGCCTCCAGGATGTTCTCGCGGCGCTCGTAGGCCACCGGCAGGCGCCGGCTGCCCAGATAGGGCATCAGGCGCTCCAGGTACTTGTGGCGCGGCGCGATTATGGCGATTTCTTCGGGTTTTGTTCCGCCGTCGACCAGCTTCTTGACCTCTCCAGCTACCCAGTCGTACTGGGCCAGCTCACTGGGAAAAACGGAGTGCCGCAAGGTCTCCGCCGGGTGCTCAGCCTTGGCGACCAACTGCTTGTGCGCGTCAGACAAGACGGATTCCAGGCGGTCGGTGATTTGCCCGGCCACCGAGAAACCGGCCTCCAGAATCCCCGCCGTCGAGCGGTAGTTATCACCGAGGGCAATTGGCTTGTCTATCTTATATTGCCTGGCAAAAGCCACCATATTGGACACCTCGGCGCCCTGGAAGGCATAGATGGCCTGGTCGTCGTCGCCGACAGCCATAATGTTCGGCCGGCCTTCGTGCACCGGATTGTCGCCCAGGGCGCTCAGCATCCGCAGCTGGGCCTTGTTGGTATCCTGGAATTCATCGACCAGCACGTACTGGAAGCGCTCCTGCAGGCTATAGCGCAGATCGTCGTGCGTCTCCAGGGCGTGAACCGCCTCGATAATCATGTCATCGAAGTCATACAGCCCCTGCTCGGCCATGCTGTCGAGTAGTTGCTGGTAAACATTGGCTAGGGCGTGCATTTTGCGCATCGCTCGCCCGGCGTCTTTGAAGACGTGCCGGTTGTGGGCGTCTTTCTGGCACCAGGCGTTGCGCCAGGCGGTGATCTTGGGCGCGTAGCGGCCGGCAGAGTCTGTTTCAGCTATTGCCTGCTCCAGCTCGGCGGCGCACTCCGTGGCATACTCCGGAAAGCCAAAGAACCGCTGGCCCGTGGCGTGCTTCTGAACGGTTTCGAGGAACTTCTTATAAGCGCCAAGCTGCTTGGCCGAAGGTGTAACCGCGAACGTCTCAGCCAGCTCACCCTCGACTGCTTCCATGAACTGCTGGTTGGCGTTGATAACCTCGTGCAACTCATGCGGCGCCAGGGCGTTCTGCTTGAGCCAGCCGATGATGCTCAGCGTGTCTTTAAGATGGATAAAAGCATCGCCGACCTTGACGCTTAGCGGGTTGCTATGCGGCAATTCCTCGAAGATATCGCGCAGCAGCTCGTAGCGCCCCAGCTCATCTACCTGCTGCAGCAGCTGGCGCTCGCTGAAATAGTCCGGAAACTGGTTAATAATCTCGCTGCCGAAGCTATGGAAGGTGTGGATGGCCACGTGGTAGGCGGCCTGGCCAATGATGGTCTCCAGACGCTCGCGCATATTGCGGGCGGCGTTATCGGTAAAAGTCAGACACAATATATTACTGGGCGCGGTGTCGGTCCGCTTGATAATGTTGGCCACGCGCATACTGAGCAGCTGCGTCTTCCCCGTCCCCGGCCCGGCCACTACCAGCACCGGCCCCTCAACGGCATCGACAGCCTTTTTCTGCTCCGCATTTAGCCGTTTGTATTCATCTTCGTACTTCCCCATCACCTATATTGTAACTGAGTTCAACGGCAACTATGAGCCATCTATTTGTAATTACTGTAAAAAGAGATATAATAAGCCACACACAAGGAGAGCTTATGCCAGCCAAAGGTGAGGTTGTTAGTGAAAAAGACAAAAGAGTACCTTCTAGTGGAGTAGCTATTACCGTATTGTCAGGACTTGAAGCTGCGGTTCGAAGTCTCAAGGAAGCTAATGTACCCGAACACGTTTTCCAGGGTAAAACACGATTTCGTGGCAGCGAACATCTGCTGGGAACGGATATAGATAGCGCAGAGCGTGCACGTCAATATCGACAGCGCGACGCCCGGGGATATATAGGTGATTTTGAAATTCGGGAAGATGAAAAATCAAGGATTGCATACGCAGAAATAAGCAAAGTCTTACCTGCGCGATTTTCAGATAAACGCTCTTATCCTCCATTTAAGTCGGATCGCGAACATGTGCGTTTGCAGTGCAATCACGAATATGAAATTGGTTCCCGAGTAGTTGTTGATGCATGGAGGGTGCCTGCTACACGTCTAACGGAACTTCTGCAGCAGGAGGAGCCAGATATGGATGCATACGGAGAACTCTATAGAAATTTGTTTAAACGGCGTAATGAAGCGGATATCCCTGTCGGGGCAGAAAATGTTCGACACTGGGTGCTTGGCCGCCCGGACGAAGTAGTGCATCCTCGCGAACAAGCTTGGATTGCGAATGTCATGGATGGCTTTAGCCTGGCAGTCCGGAGCGAAATAGCCTATGAACAGGAAATTGCTGCCGAAGTGGCCGCAGGAAATATATAAGGAAGGCGGCTTGGTGGTGGCACAGGCTGTTTGAGCTGCAAAGTTCTAGCATCACCTATCCTGGAGCCATGCCCTTGTCAAACACCAGATTTTATGTTATTCTTTACTTATGCCTGCTTGTAATGAGTTAAGTGTGTTGCCAGAGCCTACAGACGTGGCCGAACCGTCTATTGGCAGAGGCAGGCTGCCATCTTTGCGTAAAGTATTAGCCGCTGCCGGCGTAGCGGGTCAAGTATTGGCCTTTGCACCAGTCGCGGCAGCTGACTTAGATCCCAGCGGAATTAACATGCGAATTGGTGCTGTCGGTCAGCACAAAACAGCGGTTGTCTTAGTAAATTTTGAAGATGATCAGCGGCAGCCTTTTACAGCCGAACAGGTTGATGCTGCCATGTTTACCGCTCCCAACTCAGTAAGCAGCTATTTTAACGAGGTGTCATTCGGTAAGTTAGTTTTGACTGGCGAGTATAACCCTTCGGGCGATGTGTATGATTGGGTGCGTCTGCCAGCTTCATTGGACCACCCCTGTAAAGACGGTCCCCAGGCTCAAATTGCCCAAGCCGCCAATGTGGCCGCTGAGCAAGCCACTGGGCGTAGCCTTCAAGGCTATGCCAACTACGTGTATATGCTGCCCAGACGCACAGATTGTATCAATGAAAATGACGGGTCAATTGTTAACGGATCAACGCAGGGTAATGTCACTGTAATGAACTCGCGTGATACAGATCCCAGCTTGAGCGAAGGCATTGATGTGCACGAAATAAGCCATCAGTTCGGCCTGAGCCACGCTAATTTAATGGTTTGCCGCAACGCAAAGAATAAGCGCATTGTGACGCCCCTTGACCTCAGCGGCAAGTGCCACGACTATGTCTACCAAGATCCTTATGATCCTATGGGCAGCGCAAGATTGGCGGCAGGTTTGCCGATAGATTTCGATAGCCTTAATAAAGCACGTTTAGGCTGGGAAAGTCCCCAGAATATTAAAGTCGTATCAAAAAATGCCACTGTTAATATTGTTCCTGATGAAGTTGCGTCACAAGGAACGCAACTTGTTGAGATACCTTTCGCCGGCAGTGCTGCGAACGGGCCATCAATTTATCTTGACTATCGGCAGCCAATTGGTGCGGATAGCAATGTTTCGCCAACAAGCCTACTCTTTAAAGGTGTAACTATTCGGGTATCCGATCCCATTGGATTTAATAGACCGGTTACACTAGATGACTTTAGCCATCTAATCGACACACACCCTCAGACCCCTAGCGCCCTGGACGCTCCGCTAAAGGTTGGCAAAGCGTTTTTCGATAAGTCAACGGGCATAAAAATACAGGACCTAGGAATCAGTCCTGAAGGCGCCAAAGTAAAAATTAGCTTCGCAAAAAATAAGACCCAGAGACATTAGCCTTCGTTGATGTTGGTCCAGTCGGTTTGGGCTTTGCCGGAGTCGAGAGCGGCGCGATATTTCGTGAGAACGTCGTCCAGTAGGGGCGTATCCAGGGAATCGGCTAGTTTTTTGGCGTAGCCGAGATCTTTGGTTATCCATTCTACGGAAAAAGTGATCGGGTCTGGCTGGTTATGATAACTGGTTTTGGCTATTGTTGTAATGGCTCCGCCTGGCCGATCCACAAAGGCGGCTGACACTTTATCTATGTCCATACCCGAAGCTTCGGCGATCTTGATGGCCTCGCCAAAGCCCACCATGTGAATGGCCTGCAACATATTTAGCAGGAGCTTGTAACGCGTGCCGTGGCCTGCCGGACCGAAGTAGAATACCTTGCCTGCGATGGCCTTGAGGGTCAACTTGAGTTCTTCCAGCTTAGTCTCATCACCGCCGACTAGCATAGTCAGGTTGCCTGATTCGGCCGCGACGCGACCACCTGTTAGTGGCATGTCAAAGAACGTAAAGCCCCGGTCTTGGCAAAGCTTGGCCAGCTCGTCCGTCCATTTGGCTGAGAGCGTGGCACTGGCTATTAGGACGCTGTCTTTCCTGGCGCCAGCCAGTATGCCGTCGTTGGCGGTCCAGACCTGCTTGGATGAAACGTCGTTGGCTGTGACCTCAAATACTACGTCCGTCTTTTCGGCCACTTCTTTTGGTGTTTTACAGAGCTTGGCGCCATTTTGGACTAGGCTGTCCGCTTTTTCGGGATGGCGGTTCCAGACGTACAGCTCGTAGCCGTTCTTAAGAAAGTTCTCCGCCATGCCGGAGCCCATAATGCCTAAGCCGACTACACCGATTTTCTTCATAGACTATATATTAACAGATTATTGTGTGCTGGCCGAGGCACACGTGGGGCAGTTGTCGGTGGTGGTGAATTCGGTGAGGAATTGGCGGGTGGCCTGGGGCAAGGATTCGAAGTCGTGGAAGCCTTCGAAGTCGGCCGCTTCGCGCAGCACCCAGCCTAGCCAGCCATAAATTCGCAGATGGCCCCAGATGACGGCCGCCCAGCGCGGGCCGGCCGGAATGACGGTGATTGGCTCCTTGGCAACGTAGCTTTTGAAGCCCTTACCGTCAGCCCGCCGCCGCAAGTTGCGGGCCACGAACTCGCCGTCGCGCAGCGCCGTCTGTGCCATGCCGCTGAAGGGCGTGTTGGCGTTGTCGCCGATGACGAAGATATCGGGTTCGGACTGGAGATAAACGTCGACCGCGACCTTGCCCCGCCCCATGATCACGAAGTTATTATCATGAAAGAACGGGTGGTTGGTGACGCCGGCGGTCCATATGACCGTATGGCTGCGGATGGGTTTGCCGTTGACCTTGAGCTCGTCGGCGGTTTCGCCCTGGACGGCGCTGCCGAGATACAATCTGATGCCGAGGCGCTTGAGCTGGCGGCGCACTAGCCGCGACGTGTCCTTGGGCAGGCGCGGCAGCAGGCGCGGCATGGCTTCGATCAGGTCGATGTGCACAGCCCTCGGTTTGATGCCGTGGTTCTTCGTGATGTGCTTGAGGTAGCCCGGCAGCGCGCCGGCCAGTTCGATGCCGGTCGGTCCGGCGCCCACGATGACATAGTGCAGGTCGGGCCGCCGTTCATCTGTTAATTGCTGGTGCAGGTGCGTCTTGAAGCGCTGGACTTCGGCCTGGCTTTTGATGCTGTAGGAATATTCTTGCAGCCCTGGAATGCCGAAGTAATTGGTGACCACGCCAAGCGCTATGATCAGCGTGTCGTAGCCGTAGGCTTGGCCGTCGGCGGTAGTGATGGTCTTGGCCTTGCGGTCCAAGGTCTTGGCAGTGCCCTGCAGCAGGCTGACAGGCTTGCCGGCGAAGATAGTCCTCAGCGGAATGCTGGAGTTGGAACGCTCGCCGCCGGTGGCGGTGTGGTAGAGCGTCGGGTAATAACGTAAATCCGGGCTGTCGCTGAGCAGAACCACGTCAAACCGCTCGTCCTCAGCCAACTCTAGCGCTGCCTTGACGCCGCCAAAGCCCCCGCCCACAATCAGCACCCGTTCTTTTTTGGACATCTTGCTTATGATTATAACAGATGTCCATGGAGCTGTAGTTCGTAGTACAATGCCGGTAGTGAAAATCTTGTTTATTACCAGAAAATATCCACCAAGTACCGGCGGTATGCAGCTGTTCGCTTATGATCTGTCACGGGCCTTGGCCGCTAAAGTCAATGTCCGTCTGGTAAAATGGGGCGGCTCGAACCGCGCCTTGCCGATTGTGTTGCCGTATCTATTCTTGAGCGCGGCATGGCAACTCCTCAAGGGCGGTATCGAGGTCATACACGTTCAGGACGGCTTGCTGGCACCCATGGCCTATCTGTTATCTAGGCTTTCCAGCAAGCCATACGCAGTCGTTCTGCATGGCCTGGATGTCACTTATGGCAACCGGCTGTACAGAGCTTCCGTCTTACCGGCTATCAGGCGGGCGGACACGGTATTCTGCATCAGCCAGGCGGCGGCTAGTGAAGCTACCAGGCGTGGCGTACAAGAGTCTAAGGTCAATGTTATTCCGCTGGCTGTTCAGGACCGGCCGGCTGAAGCAGGTAACAAGGCTTCTCTGGAGCTGCCAGCCAACGGACCGGCGCTGATTACCGTTGGTCGGCTGGTCAAGCGTAAAGGCGTGGCCTGGTTCATTGGGAATGCACTGCCCGATCTGATTAAAAAATATCCTTCTCTTATATATATGGTAGTGGGCGAAGGCGGAGAGCGGTCGGCTATAGAGACGGCGGTTGCGAAAACCGGCCTGGACCAGAATGTCCGCCTGCTGGGCCGAGTCGACGATGAGCTACTGGAATCTGCCTACGCCCGAGCCGACATCTTCGTCATGCCAAACATCACGGTGCCGGGCGACATGGAGGGCTTTGGCCTGGTGCTGCTGGAAGCCTCGGCCCGCGGCTTGCCGGTGGTAGCTTCTGATATGGAAGGTATCAAAGACGCCGTTAGCGACGGTAAGAATGGCGTGCTGGTGCCTTCGGGCGACACGGCGGCTTTCAAGCGTGAAATCAGGCGTTTCCTGGACGATCCAGGCGTGGCCAAGAAATTCGGTGCCCAAAGCCGGAGCTTCACGCTGGCGACGTACAGATGGGATAAATTAGCGGACCGCTACATCGAACAATACAAGCGGCTTATTGACCGATAATATTTGCAATTGTCACCCCAAAGCACTTAAGCTTAAGATATGGATGAAATTAAGGCGGGCCTGGTTAAGGCCGGCTTTCAAGGTGAACTTGACGACTCGCCGGCCACGCTGGATCTCTATAGCCACGACGCGTCGATGTTCGAACTTCGGCCTACACTGGTGGTCAAGCCGCGCGATGCCGCGGACGTCGAAAAACTGGTCAAACTCGTCGCCGACAAGAAGCCAGACAAGCCCAGCCTCAGCCTGACGGCCCGCAGCGCCGGCACCTGTATGTCCGGCGGCGCTATCAATGACTCGATCATCGTCGATTTCCGCGCCCACTTCACTAAGATTGAAAAAATCACGGCCAATAGCGCCCAGGCCCAACCCGGCGTGCTGTACCGCGACCTTGAGCCGCAGACTCTCAAGCACGGCGCCCTGATGCCGACCTATCCGGCCTCGCGCGACCTGGCTTCGATCGGCGGCATGGTCAACAACAACTCCGGCGGCGAAAAGTCGCTGGAGTTTGGCAAGACCGAAGATTTTGTGACCGAGCTGAACGTTGTTTTTGCCGATGGCATGGAGCGCGTCGTCAAGCCGCTTAAAAAAGCCGAACTCGACAAAAAGATGAAGCAAAAAGATTTTGAAGGCCAGGTCTACCGCGAACTGTTCGAGTTGGTCGACAAGCATTACGACCAGATCAAAGCCGCCAAGCCCCACGTCACCAAGAATTCAACCGGCTACAACCTGTGGGACGTCTGGGGTCGCCAAAAACAAATCTTTGACTTGACCAAGCTGATCGTCGGTGCCCAGGGTACGCTGGGTTTCGTCACCGACATTCATTTCCGTCTCGTCCCTGCCCGGCCGCATTCCGGCCTGCTGGTGCTGTTTATGAAGGATATTGATGATCTGGGAGAGGTTATTCCAAAAGTTCTGGAGTCTAAGCCGGCGACTTTCGAAGCCTTTGACGACCAGACGCTCTGGCTGTCGATCCGGTTTATGCCCAGTTTCCTCAAATTGCTGGGCTGGAAACGCTTCATCCATCTGTTAATTACGCTTATTCCCGACGGGCTGCAACTGTTGCGCGGCATCCCTAAGCTCATTCTGATGATTGAATTCAACGGCAACACCGAGGAAGAAGTCCGCCACCAAATCCACAATCTGCACGGCGAGCTCAAAAAGCATCGCGCCCGCTACGAAATAAACGGCTTCGAAGAAGACCCGACTGAGGGCAAATCCGAGAAGTTCTGGCTGATGCGGCGTTATAGCTTTCAGTTGCTGCGCAGCAAGGTACACGACAAGCACACAGCGCCGTTCATTGACGACTTTGTCGTGCCGCCCGAGCACCTGACGGCCTTCCTGCCCCAGCTGCGCCGGATTATTAAAAAGTACAAACTGTTCGCCACTCTGGCCGGCCACATGGGAGACGGCAACTTCCACGTTATACCGCTGATGAAGCTGGAAGATCCGGCCGATCGCCGCAAGCTGTTGCCGGCCATGAAAGAAGTTAACAATCTGGTGCTTAAATATGGTGGGTCGCTATCCGGCGAGCACAATGACGGCCTGGTACGCGGCCCCTGGCTCAAGATGATGTACGGCGAGGAGATGCTCAAAATTTTCAAAGATGCCAAGCGCATCATGGACCCGCAGGACATCTTCAACCCGCACAAAAAAGCTGACGCCGACTGGGAGTACAGCTTCTCCCACATCCGCGACCATTTCTAAGGAATTAGGGCGCCAACGGCCACGGCAACGGAAAAAACCAATAGTACAGCCAGCGAAAAGCGGAACATACGACGGGCCCAGTGTTCATCGTCATATTGCAGGCCCTGCGCACCCTTGATGAACCATGCCAAGCCCAGCGCCAGCATGGTCGCCAGATAGATTTTGTCGGTGTAGCCGTAGGCCGTCAACAGCGCGGCGGCGATGGTGAAAGCGGCGATATAGGCCAGGATTTGGATCTTGGCGGTGTGGACGCCGCGCTTGACAGGCAGCACCGGCAGGCCGGCGGCCCTGTAGTCGTCGTAGCGGTACATGGCGATGGCGTAAAAGTGCGGCATTTGCCAGAGTGCCATAGCCAGGAATAAAATCAGCGCGGCGCCATCCAGCCGACCGCCGACAGCCGTGTAGCCGCCGACAATTGGCGTGGCGCCGGACACGCTGCCGATGACAGTGCCCCAAGTTGATTGACGCTTGCCCACCCCGTACATCACCAGATAAAAGAACAGCCCGACGGCGCCTACAGCGACGGTCAGGACGTTAACGAAAGCCAGCAATAAACCAAAACCGACCATGCCCAAGACGCTTCCGTATAAGATGATCCGCGCGGGGCCGATTCGGTCGATCATTTTTTGCCGCCACTTGGTTCGGGCCATTTTGGCGTCGAGGCCGCGGTCAATGTAGTTGTTGATGACGCAGCCGCAGGCGATGATCAACGAGATGCCGCCCAGCGTTGCCGCGAATATGCCAAGCTCAAATTTCCCTTTCAAGGACGATGCCAGCAAGAACCCGGCTACGGCGCTCAAATCGTTGCCATACACGATGCCCGGTTTGGCCAGCCAGTAATAGGCTTTTAGTAGGTCGATTGTTGGTATCCCTCGTCCTTGATGATCTGCTGGTTGGTAGCGTTCGCCGGTAAATTATGATGGGCATAATTCAGATTGTGCATAATCCACAATGAGCCGAAGACCAGGATCACGACCACCATCAGGGCGAAGGCGAAGACCACCAGGTTCCAACGCGGCTTGGATTCCCGGCCCAGGTGCAAGAAGAACACCAACTGCACGAACAGCTGAGTTATGGCTAACGCCGCCAGAGCAAAGATCAGCGCCCAGCCGGTGGTAGTCTGACGACTGGCTAACAGATAGGCAGCTATGGTAAGCAACAGCGACAGACCGAAACCCAGGCTGTAAGACCGGATCGAGCCCTGCCCGCCTTCGTGGTGCGAAATGACCATTTTAGAACTCATATGGCGACTCCCATAAGATAAACGATCGTGAAGATAAAGATCCAGATGATGTCCAGGAAGTGCCAGAACATGCTAAGCATGGTCAGGCGTTTGATGGTCGTGCTGTTCAGGCCGCGCCGGGCGACGCTAACCATCATCACGGCCATCCAAACCAGGCCGGTGGTGATGTGCGCGCCGTGGGTGCCGACCAGCGTAAAGAAAGCCGACAAAAAGCCGCTGCGCCGCCAGCTGTTGCCTTCCACTGCCAGCTTGTGGAATTCCGTTAGTTCCATCGTCAAGAAGAAAATTCCCAGCAACATGGTGATGCCGAAGAACATAAGCACCCGATTGCGGTCGCCGCGCCGGGCGCTCAATAGTCCCAGGCCAGCCGTGAAGCTGCTGGTCAACAGTATCAGTGTCTCGGTTAGCACGAACGGCAGGCTGAACAGTTCGTTGCCGGCCGGGCCGCCAAAGGTATTGCCCCTGAGCACGGCGAAGGCCGCGAACAGGCTGGCGAACAGTACGCAGTCGGTCATCAGGTAGATCCAGAAGCCAAAGACGGTCTTGGCGTCATTTTGTTGATGGTGGGTCAGGTGCTGCAGCTCGTCAGTCGTGGCTTCTTTCATCAGGCTGCCCTCTCGGCTTCTAATTTGGCTATTTTATCGGCTGACAGGCGATACTCGGTGTTTTTCTGGAGGGCGCGAAAAATAATGCAAGCGATGACTCCGAGCAACCCCAGCGGTGCCAGCCACCAGATGTGCCAGATGATAGCAAAGCCGCCAATAAAGGCGAAGCCGGCAATAAACAGCCCCAGGCCGCTGTTCTTGGGCAGGTAGATGTCTTCGTACTGCGGCGGCTCGTCGGTACCTTTGGCGTGTTTCATGGCCCAGAAGGCGTCGCGTTCATCTACCGGCGTCATCAGGGCGAAGTTATACACCGGTGCCGGCGAGCTGGTGGCCCATTCCAGGGTACGGCCATTCCACGGGTCGCCGCTGAGATCGCGATTTTCGTCACGCTTCCAAATACTGTAACCCAGCTGCAGTAGCTGAAAACCGACGCCTAAGCCTATAACGACCACGCCGGCAGCCGCCACGATGAATAAGCCCTGCCAGCCCAAGCTGGCGTCGTAATGGTCCATCCGCCGCGTGGCGCCCATCAGGCCGAGGATATACAGCGGCCCGAACGCCAGCAGAAAGCCGATGAACCAGCACCAAAACGCGTAGCGGCCGAGACGTTCGTTCAGGCGGAAACCGAAAATCTTCGGGAACCAATAGGTCAGCCCGGCGAAGAAGCCAAAGACCACGCCACCGACAATCATGGTATGGAAGTGCGCCACCAAAAACAGGCTGTTATGCACCTGAAAATCGATTGCCGGCACGGCCATCATCACGCCGGCCATACCGCCCATCGTGAACGTCATCACGAAGCCCAGGAACCACATCATCGGTGTTGCGAACTTAATCCGTCCGCGGTACATCGTCATCAGCCAGTTAAAAATCTTTACCCCTGTCGGCACGGCTATAATCATAGTCATAATGCCAAAGAACGAGTTAACGTCAGCCCCGGCGCCCATGGTGAAGAAGTGGTGCAGCCAGACGACATACGACAGAAATGTGATGGCAATCAGCGCCGCGACCATCGAGGTATAGCCGAACAGCCGCTTACGCGCAAACGTTGCCACCACCTCGGAATAGACTCCAAAGGCCGGCAAGATCAGGATATAGACTTCCGGGTGGCCCCAAGCCCAGATCAAGTTGACGTACATCATGGCGTTGCCGCCTCCGCCCGCCGTAAAGAAGTGCATACCCAGTGTCCGGTCGAGTGCCAGCATACCCAGTGTGGCGGTCAGGATGGGAAAGGCGAAGATCACCAGTACCATCGAGCACAAGACGCTCCAGGTGAACAGCGGCATCTTCATCAGCGACATCCCGGGACGGCGCATTCGCAGGATCGTAGTTATAAAGTTTATCCCCGATAGCAGGCTGCCTACGCCGGCGATCTGCAGGGCCCAGATCCAATAGTCCACGCCGACACCGGGGCTGTAGGCTAGTTCGCTCAGCGGCGGATAGGCCAGCCAGCCGGCGGCCGAGAATTCGCCCACGACAAGTGACAGGTTGACCATCATCATGCCGGCCGCGAACAACCAAAAGCTGACGGAGTTTAAGAATGGAAAAGCCACGTCGCGGCTGCCGATCTGCAGCGGCATGATCAGGTTGATCAGCCCGAACATTAGGCCCATGGCGACGAAGAAAATCATAATTGTGCCGTGCGCCGAAAAGACTTGCTGGAAATGATTAGCGTCCAGGAAACCGTGGTTGCTGCCGACGGAGATTGCCTGCTGACCGCGCATCATGGCGGCGTCAGCCATGCCGCGCAGCAGCATGACTACCGCCACAATGACGTACATAACGCCGATCTTCTTGTGGTCGAGCGTGGTCAGCCATTCTCGCCATAGCCAGCCCCAGCGCTTAAAGTAGGTCAGTAAGGCCACGATTGCCAGACCAGTCAAAACCATACCGACGGCGCCGCCCATGGTAACCGGATCGTGGTGCAGCGCTTGCAGGCTTAATCTTCCGATCATGTCATCTGACTCCCGGTCCCATATATTTGAGCAACACTCTGGTGAATAGCTGCGGATCCGCTAACGAATACCGCGCGACGGGGTTGTACTGACTGGGCTTGACCAGCTGGTCATAAGTATTCACGTTCAAACTTCTCGGCGAACGCTTGGCGATCTGCACCCAGTTGTTAAATTGATCCATCGTTCCGGCTTCAGCCGTAAAGCGCATACCGGCGAAGCCATCGCCGCTCAAATTAGCCGATGACCCCTGGTAATCTCCCGCCTTGTCAGCCACCAGATGCAACTTCGTCGACATGCCGGGCATGGCGTAAATCTGGCCGCCGAGCTGCGGAATCCAGAACGAATTCATGGGCGCGTCAGCCGTGATGTCAAACGTCACCGGCGTGCCAATCGGCAGCTCGACCCAGTTGACGCTAGCCACATTCTGCGACGGATAAATAAACAGCCATTTCCAGTCCAGGGCTATCACCTGGATGTTCATCGGCCGGGCGCTAACATTGAGCGCTCGCCGTGGATCAAGCGCGTGGCTGCTCTGCCAGGTGATTACCGACAGGATGCTGATAATGGCCAGCGGAATTCCCCACCAGGCCAGTTCGGCGAAAACATTGCCCGCCAGATCGGGGCTGTACCTGGCCTTTTTGTTACCCTCGCGGTAACGCCAGGCAATGACGAACGTCATAACGTACACCGGTACCACCACGATCAGGCCCAGTAATACGGTGGTAATCATCAGCTGTCTTTCTCTATCGGCGACGACTCCTTTGGGGTTTAACACGGCGAAATTCTTGGCGTGCAGATACCAGACCATTAATCCCAAAAACCAGAGGAGGATAAAAGAAATAAATATTCGTTTCTGTTTTTTGCTCACGTGTAGCTTCTTCCTATTTCTTCCCTAAATTCCACCAGCAGAAATGCTAGTGGCTATTCTACTACATAATCTTTTATATTGCAGGGTAATTTTTATGCGGCAAAGCATGATAAAATTTTAAAAATGACACCAAATCACAGAAAACTAAAAATTGCACTTATCGTGGCCGTGGCAGTGGCCCTGATGGCGGCTACAATTCCGGCGGCGATTTGGGTGACCAACACGCAGACGGCCAGGCTAGGTAATGCCCGTGCTCGCTGCCAGGCCGGACAGCACAAAACTTATCATGTGATCATTCAAAATGGACTGGCCGTGCCAACGCGGACCGCGGCGCGTAAATGCGACAAGCTGACAATTACCAACCGGGACAACCGAGTGCGGCTGATGGCATTCGGCCCGCACGACCACCACGTCTCTTACGACGGCGTGTCGGAACGCGTCCTAGGCCAAGGCCAAAGCCTGACCGTTACCTTGATCACGCCTGGGACGTTTATCTTCCACGATCACACCGATCCGGCCGCGCAAGGCACGTTCACCGTATCTAACTAATCGGTGTCAACTTTGGGTACCTGTAATTGCCTGCGGGCGTGGGTGCCGAAGATAAAGAGCGCCATGATCAAAAGCAGCACGATGTACATGGCTCGGTCAATGATGTTGGCTGCCACGATGGCGGAGCTGCTGACGTGGTGCAGACGCTGCGAGAACAATAGGAATGATTCGCGAAAACCAATGGCCCCGGGTGTTAGCGACACGAACAATGCCAGGTTGGCCGCCCCGGTGTAAATGATGGCCTGTGAGAAATGGGTGCCGGGCGCTACGCTGCGCAGTTCAGTGTAGTAAATCAGCGCCACGGCGCTGACCTGCAGGAACGTTGCCAGCGCTAAGTAATACCAACCGCCCATGTTCAGGCCGGCCAGTCGTGAACCGACCCACCGTTCACGGCGCATAACCAGGGCGGCTACGATTCCGGCCCCGGCCAAGATCGCCAGCCACCATTTGAGCAGTCCCGACAACAGGAAAAGTCCGCTAAAAGCGCCATAGAAAAAATAATACATAAAGGTCGCGGCGGTATAGTTCCGGAGCTTCAGGCCATGTTTCTTCTTGAGGTAAACGGCGCGAAAAGCCGGCCCGCTTTGCAGCGGCCCGAAAAAGTTGACAATCGCGGAATAAGAAGTGAGCAATAGGCTCTCGGAGCCGGACATGCGAATTTTACACAACTTCAAAGTGCCAATATTAATCATGGCCAACGCGCCGACCGTACCGAAATACAGCAGCAGGATAATTGCCAGTGTCAACGGTCTGACCTGCTGTAACTGCTGCCGCACGGCAGGATGAGTCGCGAAGTAATAGATGAAAGCCGCGATAGTGGCCGTCAGAATCACGACTGCGGCGGCGGGTCGCCATGAGGCACGTTTCATGAGCCTTATAGTAGCTCAAAACCGGGCCGGCCGCTACGCTCTCAGCTTATTCTCAAATTTCGGCTATAATGTAATCCAATATCGTTATGAGCAAAATTAGCAATTCACTGCCGCGCCGTTTGGCGGCCGCGCTTGATAGTCCGAAGTTTTTTAGAATCATCTTGGTGTTGCTGATTGCGCAGGCAGCATGGATCGCTCTCAGCGGCCGTTATCCTATGGCCTTTGACGAAGACTTTCATTTGGGAATTATCCGGCTCTACGCGCATCACATATCGCCTTTCT
>DATKRL010000018.1:0-5163 GCA_035532255.1 Candidatus Dormiibacterota bacterium
TAACCCGCCTCTTGGTTTTCTCAGCCGTTCGGTCCGCCACTGGCAACTCCAGACTTTGACAATTAAAAAGCCTACAGTATCTGTAGGCCACTGATGTCAAGCTTAGCAGGACTAACGCCAGAGGTCAAGTCATATTTGCTATAGTTTAAGGGCATGCAGCTAACGCTTACGTTTTTGGCGGTCTTGACCATTCTGGAGCTGCTGCTGTGGCTGTCGCCATTCTGGCGCTGGCACAAACCGCTGGCCGCGGTTCAGCTGGTCTTTCTTCTGGCAGTGACTCTGGTCTTGGCAGTCGGAGGGCTCGAGATCTGGGTAGCTCTGCTGGTCTTTCTTAATCTGTATAGAATGGTCAACCTGCTCAGGCTCGTCAAAGACCGGATTCAAGTCGATTACCTTTATCACGCGGCGCGGCGAACATCACTTTGGCTAATCGGCCTGCAGCTAGTTGTTTTCGTCTTCGCGAGGCTGGTGGCTTTCTACCAGATCAGCGCGTTATCCCCATTCTACTGGTTGGCCGGAGCGCAGGTGCTGGGCGGCCTTGTTCTGCTCGCTTCGACCTCCAGGCACATGCGGACTACCAAACCGCCGAAGATAACCGCGACCTATACCGACCACGAGCTGCCCGACCTGACTGTGGCCATACCCGCCCGTAACGAAACTCTAGACCTGGAAGCCTGCTTGCAATCTTTAGTTGCCAGTCGTTATCCGAAACTGGAAATCCTGGTGCTTGACGACTGCTCGCAAACCAAGCGGACACCAGAGATAATCCGTGCTTTCGCGCAAGATGGCGTGCGCTTCATTGCCGGACAGACGCCGCCGGGGCACTGGTTAGCTAAGAATTACGCTTATTCGCGGCTGGCAGCCGAAGCTAACGGCGAGCTGTTTTTGTTTTGCGGCGTCGACGTTCGGTTTGAACCGGACAGCCTGACACTGCTCGTCAAAACGTTGCTGCAGAAGAAGAAAAGCATGATAAGCGTGCTGCCGCGCAATTCTTTGCCTAAACGCCAGAATATCTTTAGGCTGCTTGTCCAGCCTAACCGATACGCCTGGGAGCTGGCCCTGCCTCGACGTTTACTGAAGCGTCCAGCGGTGCTGAGTACCTGCTGGCTGATAACCAGGCAGTCACTGCGGCAAGCCGGCAGTTTCGAAGCTGTCAGCCACAAGATTATGCCGGAGAGTTATTTTGCCAGACAGGCCGCGGCTGACAGCGACGGCTACAGCTTTTTGCGATCGGACGGAATGGGCATACGCAGCCTCAAAAGCTTTGACGAGCAGCTGGCGACAGCTATCCGCACCCGCTATCCTCAACTGCACCGCCGGCCCGAGATAGTGGCGTTGGTGGGCCTGGCGGAGCTGGGCATTTTGCTGTGGCCCTTGATCATATTGATTGCCGCTCTCTTCGGGCGCGTCTGGCCCCTGGCGGCATTGTCCGGCCTGGCCTACCTTATAGAGACCGTCCTCTACGGCACGATCATGAACCTGACATACCGCAAAAACTTCTTTGGAAAAGCCTGGCTCTTACCTTTGGCAATCCTGCAGGATATAGCAATTTTGAACTACTCAATGTGGCAGTATGAATTCCGCCAGGTGATCTGGAAAGGCCGTAACGTGTGCGTTCCAGTCATGCGCGCTGAAACTAAGCTGCCTCAAGATGGGCTAGCGTACATGGACAAAAGTTTGAAATTGTGATATATTATACGCATGGAACATGGTCGGAAACCTCCTCAAAATGACCCTCATGAAAAGCATCCTGAAGCTACCTATGGCCAATTCGGCGCATTCGTAGTAATGGCCTCGACTTTCTTTGCTTTTGGGGATAGTGTAATCTCGTATGCGCTAGGTACTGCCTGCACCCTAGGAGCGGCCGAACAATGGCATAAGTTACAATCCGGTTCCAAAAAATAGCTTATTTTTCTACTTCGCCTTTGTCGAGATTGGGAACGAAGACTATGAAAGCCGAGCCCTCGTTCAGCTTGCTCTCAAGATCGATCCTGGCATTTATTAAATGAACCAACTTCATGGTGACGTAAAGCCCGAGGCCGGTACCGTTGGCTTGCCGGGTACGAAAATCTTCTGAACGGAAAAACTTCTCGAAAACCCTTTTCTGGTCAGCCTTGCTAATGCCTATACCGGTGTCCTGCACAGTGAAGCGCACACCGTTCTCTCCCGGCGCGGCGCTGATCGTAACCCCACCCTTGGCGGTATATTTGATGGCGTTGGTAATAAAATTCTGGAGGATCTCGCGGACGTAGAGCTTGCTGGAAGACAACAGCTCCAGACGCGGATCAAGATTGGTTTCGATTTTCAGCCCTTTGGCCTGGGCTTCAGGCTGGTAATTATCAGCCAGCTCGATCAGCAAATCGTGAATGTTAATGGGCTCGATCTCAACAATCAATTTACCACGTTCGGCGCGGCTCAGCGTTGAGAGATCGTTCATCATATCGGCCAAGAACAAGATCTGGCTGTGGGCTTCTTTGAGAGCCAGTTTGATGGCGTTGATATCGCCGGACTTCTCAGCAATGAACTGAGCGTTGCCAACATTGCCTTCGGCAATGGCGATAGGCGTTCGGAGCTCATGGCTGACGACGCTGATGAACTCGTCGCGTTCTTCTTCAAGAGACTTCTCTCTAGTGATATCACGTAACAGGAGGACATAGCCGCGCTGACCCTTCGAACCGTAGCCCAAGTGCACTGGCGCGATGCTTATGTAGAGGTTGATCAGGCTGCCGTCGGCGTAACGCAAGCGCAGATCGCGATCAGTCATAGGAACTTTAACGGCCTTGACTACCTCCGTGATATCGCGGGGTTTCTCGTCCTTGTCGACCGGCTTGAACAGGCCGTCCAGGCGGCTGCCAGCTTCAATGGTATTGACGTCGAAGATATTCAACGCGGCAGCGTTATATAGAACGACCTTTATCTGTTCGTCGACCGCGATCACGGCGTCCGCCATGCTGTTGATCAGGCTGGTCAGCCGTTCGTGTTCCAGTTGGTTGTTCTTTATGTCAGCGTCCGGAATTTTTGGCGTAAGCGTCATGTTGCTTAACATTATGCCATAAGCCACATGTTGACCGTCTATTCCGGCGACAGAACCGGGTGATAATCCCTTAACTTTTTCTTGAGCGTCCGCGTGTCGGGCAAGGTTTCGGTCATGGCTTGCCAGAAATCCGGGCCGTGCCGAAGAATCCGGGTGTGAGTCAGTTCGTGCAACAGCACGTAATCTATCAATTCCCACGGCAGCTGCATTAGAAACAGATTGAGGACTATTAGGCCGTGTTGATCGCAGCTCCCCCAGCGGCTTTTCAGGCGTTTGATCCTAACATCGGTGTACGTAAAGCCATGTGTCTCGGCCAACCCGCTCAAACGCCGCGGCAGTAGCAGTTCGGCCTGACGACGCAGCGCCCGCACACAAGCCGTCTGAGCTGCTTGTTGAACCGCTGGATGATCAAATTCGTCGGTTGCCGGATGACTAACAGTAATGGTCGTACCGGCCAGCCGGCTGGTAGCGCTGGTCACCGCCGCCTTGGCCACGAAATGTAGGTGATGCGCCTTACCGATTGCCTGGCCTGGCCGCAGCGGCTTGACGATGACACGCTGCTCACGAATCCAGCTCTCACGTGACTTGGCAAAATTCACGCCGGCGCTATAAGGTGCCCAGGCAGGTATGGTGACCTTGGCCTGGCCTGTGGGCGTGATGCTGAGTCGCAGATAGCGGTTGCCACGGCGTTTGCTGACGGTTACGGCTAGACCGTCGCCCAGTATGAAGTCTTTGCTTGGCATAAATCGCCCTCAACCGGTCAGCGGATGGAAATGTTGCGCCGGGTCATATCATAACGGCCCTGGTGCTTAGGTATCAGATTGACCAGACCAGGCTTGATAACCCGTGAGCTGGCTTCGCTGCCCGCCAGAACGCCTTTGCTGCGCAACTTGCTGATGACGGCGCTTTGTTGCATGTTAAACAAGTGTTTGCCGCTGACTACGGCGTAATCTTCACTGGACAATGGGTTCTGCATTTGGCCGACAACGTTGTCATACGTTGTTCGGTCCCATTTGGCGGCGTACTTATCATCAGCCCGGCGCCGGTCGCGCTTAATATTACGTCCAAAAGCGGTTTCCTGATCCATCTGGAACCACACCAACAAGGGCTGCGCGCCATATTTGTAGGCCATCTCGTAAAGTCGTCGACGTTGTTTCAGCCGGACGGCATTGACGTCATAGGCTACACTTAACCCGGCCGCCAGGAATTCCTCGGTCATGTAATCCATCAGCTGGCCGACGATGTCGTTCTCTTGCTTATCATAACGGGGCTGTTCGAAAAGTTCGCCGCGAATGCGGTCGGCTTGCAAATGCGCGGCCTGAACATTGTCACAAAACTGGCGCGCGAAATAGGTCTTGCCAGCTCCCGGATAACCGTAAAACAGTAATAAAAAAGGTTTAGCCGGATATATCTTCGCCATACTCCCTTTATGTATAGCAGATTTCACACTTTTTGAAAAGCCAGAGAACAGATGACAAACCAACCGTTTTGCCGTATCATGAGTTTGTCCAGTTTACAGATCAAGGGGCATAGTACAACGGTTAGTATAAGGGTCTCCAAAACCCTAGATCGTGGTTCGATTCCACGTGCCCCTGCCATCTTCTGTTTTGAAGAGGAAAGTCTTGCCATGACACAATTAAACGCCATTCCAGCCAGCTCAATCTCTTGGTTGATTGGAGCAACGGGTGCCCTCATTTTTGGCGTTAAAAGCTTTGTCAGGTACCACTATTCCCGCAATGAATTGACAAGGCACACCGCCTGGTTCGGCCTAATGGTGGGTTTGGCATTGGCGCTTTTTTCCATACCCTCGTTCTTTACCCTGGATCCGCGCACGCTGCTCAATATCGACCTTGTCGGTGAAGGCCTGTTCTATGTCGGTCTAATATTCGAAGCGGCCATAATGTGGTGTCTGATCTTGCGGTCCTATTGGCCTATGCGCTGGTTGACCATCCCCGTGGGAGTAATCGGCTTGGGCGCCTGGCTGTACGCCATACCACACGCTCGCATCATCGTACTCCATAACTTCATTACCGGCACCAATCCGACCCTCACGAACTGGGCCACGGCTATCCTGATGGTCGGCTTATTCGTACCGGTGGGGTTGTATTTCTTGCGGCAAGCTCCCCGGC
>DATKRL010000019.1:0-4064 GCA_035532255.1 Candidatus Dormiibacterota bacterium
GCCTCAAAGTAGGCGAATTTAACATAGACAATGCCCAGCCCGTCAAAGGTCTGCAAGTTTCGACATTAGGTTTGGGGTAAATACGGGTTGCTTTAGGGGCGCCCATCTGGTAAAATGTTTGCACATGATAACAACCGAGAAGAAAACCGCCGCCATTAAGAGCGCGCAGGTTCATAAGGACGACACCGGTGGTTCGAGTGCCCAGGTAGCCGTTTTGACCGAGAGGATCAAAGAGCTGACCGAGCATCTCAAGACTCACAAGCATGATTTCATGGCACGTCGCGGATTGCTACAGATGGTAGGCCAACGCCGCCGTTTACTTCAGTACATCGCAAGGCACGATAGCCAGGCATACCTAGATTTGATCAAGAAACTCGGCATTCGCCGCTAGATTATCCACGTTTGTTAATTAAATTTTAAGTTGTAGGTGATGGAGCACAGGTTCCCCAATTGATAGGAACTTGAACCTCGTTACCTACAGAAAGGCACCGATGGGAAACAATAACAACCCTTCAGGTAAACAAATTATAAAAGTCGAGACCGAGTTGTGCGGACGCACGCTCAGTCTAGAAGTAGGGCGCGTCGGTTTCCGGACCACCGCCTCTGTTATGGCGCGCTACGGCGACACCGTGGTCCTGGGCACGGCCATGCTTAGCGACAAGAGCGTTGATATGGATTACTTCCCGCTGAGCATTGATTACGAAGAGAAAATGTACGCCGCCGGCAAGATCAGCGGTTCGCGTTTTATCAAGCGCGAAGGCCGTCCTAGCGATGATGCCGTCCTGATCAGCCGCTTGATTGACCGGCCAATACGGCCATTGTGGCCCAAGGGCTACCGGCGCGAAGTTCAAGGAGTAGCGACGGTTCTGAGCATGGATCCGGATTTTCGCCCCGATATGGTGGCAATGATTGCTCTGAGCACGGCTTTCTGCTTGAGCGGGGCACCGTTTGACGGCCCGGTGGCCGGCCTGCGCGTCGGTTACGACAAGGACGGCAAATTGGAAGCCTTCCTGCCGTCCGAGCAGTTAGATGCCGGCGGATTAGACCTAGTAGTGGCCGGCACCAAAGACGGCGTTATGATGGTCGAAGCTGGCGCCAGCGAAGTCAGCGAGGCCCAGGTGGCCGAAGCGATTGAGTTCGCCTTCACGGCCATGCAGCCGGCTATTAAACTGCAAGAGCAACTGATCGAAAAAATCGGTGTTACCAAGCAGGAATACGAGCTGAAACTACCAGACGAGAACATCCAAAAAGCCGTCGACGAATGGCTGGAGGGCAAGCTGGGTGATGATTTGCGCAAACCGTACCCGGAGCGCAACGTTTTTGTTCATCAGCTACGTCAAGAAATGCTTGATGCCTTTGCTGACAAGCATGGAGATGAATTCGCCGAGCTGCAAAACCACTATCACGATGCTTTCCAGATGGCCCTGCACAAAGACGTCCGCAAGGGCATTGTCGAAGACGGCGTCCGTCCGGACGGCCGAAAACTGACCGAAATCCGGCCGCTGGCCAGCGAAGTCGGTCTGTTGCCGCGGGCGCACGGTTCCAGCATTTTCACCCGTGGTTTGACCCAGGCCTTGAACATCGTGACCCTGGCCCCGCTGAGTTATTCCCAGATGGTCGACACTATGGAGCGGGAAGACCAACGCCGCTACCTGCACCACTACAACGCGCCCGGCTACACCGTTGGCGAAGTTCGCCGCCTGGGGTCGCCAGGACGACGCGAAATCGGCCACGGCTACCTAGCGGAACGGGCCATGACGGCAGTGCTGCCGGACGAAGCCGACTTTCCTTACACCATGCGCGCGGTCACCGAAATCATGTCCCAGAACGGTTCGACCTCGATGGCCGCGGTTTGTTCAAGCTGCCTGGCGTTGATGGATGCCGGAGTGCCACTTAAGGCGCCGGTCAGTGGTATCGCCATGGGCCTGATGTTGGGCGATGACAACAAGCCATATATCCTGAGCGACATTGCCGACGCCGAAGATTTTGCCGGCGACATGGACTTCAAGGTTGCCGGTACTACTAAGGGCATCACGGCTCTGCAAATGGACATGAAAGTCCACGGCCTGCCGGTCACGGTGCTCAAGCAGGCGCTGGAGCAGGGTAAGGACGGCCGGGCGCATATCCTGGAGCACATGCTGACCACCCTGAACGGTCCTCGCGACACGATGAGCCCTTACGCGCCACGCGTCGAGGCTATCCAGATCAACCCCGACAAGATCCGCGAGATCATCGGTAAGGGCGGCGAAATGATTCAGAAAATTACCGGCGAAACAGGCACCGACATCGACATCAAGGACGACGGTACCATCATGATCGCCAGTCCGGACGGCGCTAGCATCGCGGCCGCCAAGCAGTGGATCGAAAGTATCGTCGCTGAGCCGGAAGTCGGCAAGATCTACGAGAACGTACCGGTAGTCAGCGTGCTGGACTTTGGCGCTTTCGTTCAAATCATGCCCGGCAAAGACGGCCTGGTGCACGTCTCCGAGATGGCCGAAGAACGCGTCAACAAGCCCAGCGACGTCGTCAAAGAAGGCGACCATGTCACTGTTAAGTTGGTGGCCATCGACGACCGCGGCCGTCTGCAGCTCAGCATGAAAGCTGCCAAGCGGGAACTCGAAAACAAGAAATAGGTAAATGATTAAGCAGCTTGATAAATGGCGCAGGACGAAACCAGGCCTACTAGTTTTGGGCCTGGTTGAGCTGGCTATAGCCTATGGCTTCGCTAGCCTCGCCATCGACCGTGGAAACTTGCTGTGGTACATCTTGGCGTTAATTTTCCTCGTCGGAACATTACAGAATTTTTTTAGGCTACTAGGCTCGTCGGTTAAGCGTCCATGAGATATGTAAAGAAAACAATTTTACTGATAACTTTAGGGATTATTGTACTCTTTTTGGCCGAATTACTTTTCGGACTGCCAGCAATTAACCTACCAATCGGTAGCCGCATTCAATCGTGCAGCTTAGCGGAAGGTTCGGTAAAGGGATGGCCGTTCAAGGCATTTATTCCAGGCTGCGATTCGTCTCAGTCTAATCAGGTGGCTTTCGGTATAGACATCGTGTTTGATCTACTGATTGCGGGCATCGTGACTACTGCTCTTTACAAAAAGTTGCACATGAGTAAAAGGCAAAAGAGATGACTAAACAAAAGCAACTCGACGATATCAAGCAGCAGATCCTGGACGACAAGGTTTGTCCGGAATTGGCTGAGGCCGCGACGCAGCTGGTTTTTGGTGATGGCAGCGCCGACGCCGAGCTGGTGTTCATAGGCGAGGCGCCAGGCAAGAAC
Organism: Candidatus Dormiibacterota bacterium; assembly: GCA_035532255.1. GTDB lineage: Bacteria > Patescibacteriota > Saccharimonadia > Saccharimonadales > UBA4665 > DATKRL01. The sequence goes on from DATKRL010000019.1 coordinate 3,290, forward strand.
GAAGACGAGCAGGGCAAACCGTTCGTCGGCGCGGCCGGCAAGTTCCTGAACGAAATGCTGGAAATGATTGGCTTAAAGAGAGAAAATGTATACATAACCAACATCGTCAAATACCGCCCGCCGGACAACCGCGACCCGCTCCCCGACGAAAAGCAGGCTTTTCTGCCGTACCTGGAGTCCCAATTAGAGGTAATTCAGCCCAAAGTCGTAGTGACATTGGGCCGCCATAGTCTGAATTGCTTCTTGCCGGACTTAAGTATCAGCCAAGTGCATGGCCAGCCCAAACGGTATAAGGGCAGGGTATATTTACCCTTGTTTCACCCGGCCGCGGCGCTGTATAACGGCGCTATGCGCCAGACCCTGATCGACGATTTCGCGTTGATCCCGGCCATTATCGAGAAAATTAAATCATCTTAGAAAGCACGTAACATACGGCTTTCTATCGCATAAGAGAAAGGAATCTATGCAACCAAACAACAAACCTAACCGGCCGCCCAGGAATAACCCGGCGCCCAAACAGCAGCCAGGACAACAGTCCGGCCCGCGGCGTGGCCGCCAACAGTCCAAGGGGCCGTCTATTAACTCCAGCCTGACGACTTCGCGCGGGCAGGCCGTGCGCGCCCAGCGCCGGTCTCACGCCGACGCCCAACGCATCGCCAACCAGTACGTGGCCGCCGCCGACAATGGCGACCGGCCGAAACGGGCCAACGTCATCGATGACCGGCCGCGGCTGAAAGTCATCGGCTTGGGCGGCATGGACGGCGGCGGTTCCAAG
>DATKRL010000020.1:0-9732 GCA_035532255.1 Candidatus Dormiibacterota bacterium
ACGGATCAGCCTGTTTGACAAGCAAACCAGCCAACTATCGCTGGCCAACCTGGAAGACATTACCGCCGAGCAGGACGGCTTGCTGGCGCAAATGTTCCACTTCGGCGTGATAAGCGCCGAAACGGCAGCCGCGACCGATAAATTCACCTTTATTTATTGTCCTAACCCTAGCCAGTACGTCCAGCAAATCCTGGCGGCCCGCGAGCGTTTCGAACAAAGCCGCAACGCCAGCCAGGGCGGCATCAATCCCGAACAATAAGCTTATTCCTGGAACGGGTTATTGCGAGCCTGTTCGAAAAGCGCCTGGACATTCACGTTGTTGTCCCGCAGCGACTCCAATTGCTTAATGACTGATTTGTCAATGTGGGCCTTCTTGATGGGATTGTTCTGCGCGGCGATAGCTTCGGCAGAAGGCTGGGCGTTACCCAAAGTATTAATACGGGTAAAAATAAACCCGTACACCACGACCATGGCCAACAAGAATATTAATACACGGTAGCGGCCAACCCGCCGCACAATTGTGTTAAGCAATTCCGGAATTGACTTGAGCCTGTTCATGATACGCCCCCGGGTTTAATGTAGATATCCAATGTCAGCGTGAATTGGAACAGCCCGTGCTGGTTGTCGGGGGTGATTGTGATGTCGCTGACCAGGGCCGTCAACCGGTTCTGCTCCAGCCCGGCCAGGAAGTGAATCAGCTCAGGATAGCCAACTAAGTTAACGGTCTCCCCGTCGACTTTCAGCTCGAGGACGTAGACGCCGGGAATATTGGGAACTTTTCGGAGCTGTGACAGCGAAGGGTCGCCGGCGCCAATGGCGGACGGTCCATTAGCGGTCACGCCTGCCACACTGGCAGACTTGCTGCCGCCCAAAGTCGAGGATGGAAAACTAACCGACTGCAGGTTAACGCCGTTCTGGGACGCGATGTTAACGATCTGGCGCACGGCTTCGGCCTGGTTTTTATTCTCGGGTACCACAACTTTAGAAATTTGATAAAGGTCATTGTAAGCGGCGATATCCTTTTTGGCCTGCACCAGTTCGACCTGTTCCTGCTGTAAAGCAGCCAACTTGGCCTTGGCATTAACTAGTGTCCGGGACTGCCGGCCGAGCAGACCGTTGACCTCATAAGTGCTGGCGGCTATACCCGCCAGGAACAGCAGGATCAGACCGCTCATCAGGTAGAAAGTACGCTTGCTGTTCATGACTTTTTGCCCTGATTAATGAAGAGGAATGAGTTGTTGGCGCTAAATAATGCCCGCAGCTGGACCTTGTATTGGTACGCGCTTTGAGCCAATCCCGCCGAGCTACTCTGTTTAATGCTCTCGATATCAACTTCGGAAAAGATTTTGTTGTTGGGGTCGGCCAAGTTGATCTGAATCTGGGTCGCGGCGGTGTAATTAGTGCTATCGGCGGTGAGTTCCAGGCCGCCCTTCACTTGGTCTATGGTCAAGCCAGTCAAGACGGTGCCGCTAGGCATGACGGAGCCGATCTGCTGAATTAACTTTGAAAAAAGTACCTCGTTACTCAAAACCTGGACGGCTAGCTTGAGACTATTGCTCATATCCTCTACCTGACGCTTAGTCTGACTGAGTTTGTCTTTTTGCAATTGGGCCCCCGTGGCGACTACTTGTTGATCATAGCGGACTGTTGATTCGTGAAGCGCCAGCAAGCCGTAAGTGCCTAAAGCACTTAGCCCGACAAGCGCGACCAGGCAAGCCGCGACCCAGCGGCGCAGGACAACATTACGACGGGCGTAATGGTACCCGCTTTTGACATCTGGCGGCAGCAAGTTGATCATGGGTGAAACACCTCCTCGGAACGCACCAGGCTTAAACCGGCGACGGTAGCATACATCGGCTTATCGGCGTCCGCCGGCGGTTGCAGTCCTTTGTAATTGAGATACTGCCAGGGATTGATGTGGCGGGCCGGCGCGCGCATGGCATTGGTCAGGTAGTCGCTCAGGCCGGGCATGTTAGCGCCGCCCCCCAGGGAGACAATCTGTCCAACCGGCCGGGTCGTGCCGTAACGTTCCTCGTAGTAGCGCAACATGCGGCGGATTTCTTTGACGATTTCATTGAGACTGGGCTCCAGCGCCTGCTTAATCTCGGCCTGTCTGCGGCTAACACCGAGTCCGTAGCGGGACTTGATCGAGGCAGCTTCCTGCAGACTGACACCAAGCGTTTTTTTGATGGAATTGGTAAAGCTATACCCGCCGCTTTGAACGGTTCCGGTCACCAGAACCTTTTTGTCGTAAATACTGATGTCCGATGACAATGACCCGAAATCTATGATGATGGTCGGTATGTCGCTATGCTCGTCCAGGCTGAACAGCCGGGCCGACGAGCTCAGCGTCGGCTCAATCAGTACCGTCTCCAGCCCTATGATTTGTGCCAGCTCAAGATAAGAATCGACAATGGCTTTCGGTACGGCAACCAGGAACAGCTCGGTATTCTCGTCGGTCTGGCGGGTGATTTCGTAATCCAGATACAGCTGATCCAGCGGCATTGTGATGTATTGTTCAGCTTCCAGACTGACAGCATCGGCAAGTTCTTTAGGCTTCAGCTTGGGTAGGCGCATGGAACGGGTAAAGGTCCGGTAGGCCGGAATCGCCAGGGCTACCCGCCTCGTAGTAATGTCTCCTATCAACTGATGGCGAAAAAGGTCAGAGGTGGCCTTGGCTATAATTTCCGGCTCGACGATCACGCCATCGGCTTGGGCCTTGCCGTCAAAAGTAGTGAAGCCGTAGCCAATAACCCGCGGGTGATAATTCTTAGCGGTTTTGGCCGCCTCTTCGGGAAAATCTAATTGCATGACCTTGAGCGAGCCATGGCCAATGTCCAGGCCGAACAGAGGCTTGTCGTGGTAGAAAGTCGGCGTTCGGTTGCGGATTTTATCGGTTTTCATTTGCCCACCCGGCGTTGATATTCGTACATTAGTATACCAGATAGAGCTTACGGTAACACCTGTTCATTGCTTCCGGTAGCCTTTGACTACCCAAGTGGTGCTGCCACCCAACTGCGTGGAACTGCCGAAACTGATGGTGCCGGCATTATTAAGTTTAATAGTTTGGCCGATGACGGCGCCGATCTGGCCGGAGTTGCCGACCTGAACCTGAGTCCAGTAGGAATAAAAGATGGTATTCGGAGCGGATGCCGAATTATTCAAGGCAATCGTCGTTACGTTACGTGAATTATATAAATCGGTGCCGGTAACGCTACTACAATCCGGTGAACAACTGGCCTTGCTATAGAAGGTTAAGATTTCGAAACCGGTACCAGAGGAGTTCGACACCAGCTGCGAGCTGTTATTAAAAGTTGCCCCGTCATCACCGTCGACCATAATATTCGGCACGGTCGCGCCTAGCGTATCGGCCACGATCAACTGCGAGCTGTTAGACATGGTGAGTGAGCCGGTGATCCAGACATTTCCCTGAACGGTTACCTTGCACTTGTTGCTTATATTAACATCGCCGGTGATCTTGGTGTTGGCCGGCCAGGTCTCCGTCTCGCTGCCCGAGCAGGAAGCGTCGCTGCCGCTCATATTGTTAGTGACGGCCGCTACCTGGGCAGCCCTGTTATAGGTCGGGAGGGCCTGCGGCGAGACGCTGCCACCGGCTACCAGCCCGGTATTACTCATGCCGCTGCCATTAGTCTGGTTTGTAGCCGTAACCGCAGCGTAAATATGAGCACTGTTATTGATAGTGATTGGCTGACTGCCTTCGCCGCTGTTACAAACCCGCGGATAAGTGGAATCCGGCGGTTGCGGACAAGCCTGGTCGGCGACTTCGACAGTCACCGGCTTGGTGCTCAGGCCGATCTGAGCTGAGTTGGCCAGGTTGATCTGGCCGTTGACGAATACGTCGCCGCCGACGATTTTGGAGTTGTTGTTCATGCTCAGGCCGCCTTCGCCAGTGACGACGCTATAGGTGCCGGCCGCGACTGGCCGTAGGTCCACGTAAATCGACACCGTGCGGTTGGGCGTGGTGGACGAAGCCGGCCAATAAGTCTTGCCGGTAACGGCGACCACCTTGCTGCTATCATCACCCGTAACGCTGGCGCTGAAAGCCGTCTTGAGCCGGGAATCGCTGTGCAGCTGCACATCAGTGCCGGTACCGGCCCAACTAGCATTCTGGTTGATCTGTTCCACGGCGTAATCGGCACCGGCATCAGCCGCCAGCTGGGCCTCGGTATGCAACTGGTCAAAGCGGGCCACCTGGAAACTGGTGAGCGACAGTTGCATATAATACATGGCCAACAATATCAAAAACGGCAAAGTGATCAAGAAGACGAGGATAATCGAGCCTTTTTGCTGGTTTCGTAAACGTTTCATGTTAGAACCTGTTCCTTAGCGTTACTTGGGTGCTGGTGTAGAGGCTCAGCGGCTCGCCGGGGGCGTTACGTTGCATGGTCAAATTGATTTTGACGGAACGGGCCAGTGTCGGGTCGGTCGTCACCGCGGCATTTTGGTCGTACAGCGTGAAGGTCATGGAGCTGACATAGTTGGCCAGTTGCGTATCGGCCGGGCAGGTCGAGGTGGCCAGGCTGGCTGGGCAACTGGTCTCCAGGGTATTGCCGGTGGCGCTGGGATTGGCCAGAATTCGTTCCATCAGGTCAGTACCACTTTTGTAATACACCAGTTCGTTCATATACGGGCTGCCTGTGCTAGGATCGATGATGTAATTGTGGCTGCTGTCGACTGCAGGCACGGCGATGACGATAACAAACGAGGTATTGCTGGTGTTCCAGCCGCCGGACGGCGCGTTTGGGTCGGTAATCGTGTTGGTTTGCCGCACGCCGTCACCGAAACGAATGTTTTCGACGGTCGTGCGCAGCAGGTTTTGGGAGTTGATAGTCATTTCAGTCAACTCATTGTTGCGGGTAATAACCACGAAGTAATTGGCTATCAAGCCGAGGAAAACCACGCCGATGACCGCCAGAACCGACACCGCGACCATAAGCTCCACCAGCGTGAAGCCGGCTTGCCGCGGCCCAGCGGTTTTATTGGCCGACACCGAGCTCTCCTATATAAGTCGTGTAGGCGTAAGAATTAGTCTGACCCTGGTCGTTGTACGAAACGGTGATGTCAATCTGCTTGAGCCCGGTCGAAGGCGAACTGACGGTAATCGAGGCACTGCGTGAAAGCGGCAACTGGGTAGGCAGCTCGCTGGTCAGGCTAGAAGTACCCGCGGTCAGGCTGTTGTAGCCGCTGTTGCGCAGCGCTTCAACCTTAGCCTCGGTATAGGAATTAGCCAGGTTCATATACCGGCCACGCTGGGCGACGTGAACGTAGCTGGTGACCACCTGGCTGAGAACGCCCGTCACGATAGCGCCGACGGCAATGGCTACCAACAGTTCGACCAGCGTGAAACCGTCTGATGATCTAGGGGCTTTCATGCTTGTGCTTATTATATAGAAGCCCCGAACTTAATTCGAGGCTTCTAATGAGTCCTGGACTATAAGAATTCAGCCTAGTCTAGGTTGCTCTTGGCGTAGGTCGTGGAACCGTTGACGGTACCTTCGTAAGTGGCCGTCAAAGTGTACTTGGCACAAGTCGTGTCGTCGGTCTCACAGGGGTTACCGCTGCTGTCGGTGACGGCGTAAGCGTAAGACTTAGCAGCCGGTGCTGTCAGCAAAGTTTTGCTCTGTGTTGCGTTTGACGGGTCAATCAGCGCGTTCTGGTCGAGGCTCTTCATGTTGGTGTTGAGCCAGGTGCTGCTATTCATGTCAGTCAGACTGGGGTAGTAACCGTTCTGGCTGAAGAACGCCTCCATCTGTGTCTGTAGCGACTGGATGTCCGTCTGCCGTTTAGCGTTACGTGCTTTGGCCTGGATACCGCTGTAAGTCGTGATGACCAGCAGGGCCAGGATACCGATGACCACGATGACGATCAAAAGTTCGACGATCGTGAAACCTTTAGCTTGTTTTTTAAGGGAGATCATAAGAGCCCACCCTCCTATTTAAATTTTTACGTTGATCCTGAGGCTTAGGCTTTAATTGCCCGCCGCAAGTATCTGGCTATGATTATAAACACAAGCGTTATAAGGTCAAGGCTTTTTAAGTACCGATGTTCTTAGAGAGGTTGGCAATCGGTCCCATAACAGAGGCGGCAATCAAGCCGACACCGGCTCCAAGAAAAATTATCATGATGGGCTCGATGATAGCGGCCAGACCGTCAATCAGCACGGCCACCTCTTCTTCGTAAAAGTCGGCGATTTTGACCAGCACGGTGTCTATCTGGCCGGTTTCCTCGCCAACCATCAACATTTGCGACACTATGGGCGGGAAGTGAGCGCTATGGCTTAGCGGTTCGGATAACTGTTTGCCGTTCTTAACTTCTTTGGCGGCGGCCGCCAGTTCGGCCTCTATAACCCGATTACCGAGAGCGGCGCCGGTGACCTCCAGAGCGTCCAGCACGCTGACGCCGGAACCCATCAGAGAAGCGAACGTCCGCGAGAAACGGGCGATGGCAACCTTGAGGATAATGATTTTGATTATCGGTAGACGGAGCAACAGGGCATGGAACCTATATTGGCCTTTCGGAGTGCGAATATAACGGAGTAGGTAGATCACGCCAATAGCCCCGATTATCAAAATCAAGATCAGGTTGGGCAATTTGTTAATTATGGGAATCGGTAAGTGGCCGAGAAGCGTCGGTTTGGCGCAGAAGTTGCTGACGTTTAGTAGGACTTGGGTGTAAATCGGTAGCTTGGCGTTCGGTCCGCCTAAGGAGGTTAGGATACCGCCCAGCTTGGGCACGATAAACAGCATGATGCCGAAGAAAGCTATGATGGTAATACTCAGGATAACTACCGGGTACATCATGGCGCCCTTGATCTTTTTGCGGATACTGGCGTCCAGCTCGACTTGCAGAGCCAGACGCTGGAGGATTTCGTCCAATATGCCGCCTTCCTCTCCGGCCCGCACCATGTTGACGTAAACGTCGGAAAAGACAGACGGGAATTTGGCGAAGGCGTCGCCCAGCGGTTGGCCGCCTTCAACATCCTTGGCTACGCCGGCCAGAACCTCCCGCATATAAGGACTGGCGGCGTCGGCTTGCAGGGCAGCGAGCGAGCGTGCCAGCGGCACGCCAGCCGAGATCATGGTGGACAACTGCCGGGTGAAAATCACCAGATCACTAAGTTTAATCTTCTTCTTGGGGCCGAACAGGGGTTTAGACTTCCCATGATGTTTGGCGATCTCGATCGTAAGCGGGTGGATGTTCTCTTTGTGCAGCATGACCAGCAATTCCTGCCTGCTAACGGCCTCGGCGCTGCCGGTCACGGTTTTACCGCTGGTGTTCTGGGCTTTGTAGGTGAACAGCATAGTTTTAGTTTACTCCTGGGTGGTGACGCGCAGCACTTCTTCTATGCTGGTTTGGCCGCGCAACGCCTTGATTAAGCCGTCAAGCTGCATGGTTAACATGCCTTCCTGGATGGCCGCTAGTTCAATGGCCTCGCTGGTACTGTTCCCAACGATCATCTTCTGGATAGCCGGCGAGTTGGTCAATACTTCGTAAATGCCGATCCGCCCCTTATAGCCAGTGTGGTTACAATTGTCGCAGCCATCCTCGTGAGCCTTCCATAGGCGCGTGATAGTATTGTCAGAGGTGCTCAGGTCGCCGCTGTTGCCATCCTGTTTGGCGTTGGCGTTACCGATGCCGTCGTGGAGGGCACTGGTCTCCAGCTCGTGGATTTTCTTGAGGCCGCCGACTTTTTCCAGGCCAAAACTTTTTTCCAGTTGCTTGACCGTAGTGGCGTCTGGCGCGAAAGATTCGCGGCAAGTCACGCACAGACGGCGCACCAACCGCTGAGCAATGACAATATGCACGGTACTGGCTATCAGGAAAGGCTCGACACCCATGTCCAGCAAACGTGGCAGACAAGTGGCGGCGTTGTTGGTGTGCAGCGTGGAGAAGACCAGGTGGCCGGTCAGGGCGGCCTGGACAGCCAGGTCGGCCGTTTCCACGTCACGAATCTCGCCGACCATGATGATGTTGGGATCCTGACGCAGCAGGGCTCTCAACCCCGTAGAAAAAGTCATGCCCGCGATCGGATTGACCTGTGTCTGGTTGGCGCCGACGATGTGATACTCCACCGGGTCTTCGACGGTCGAAATGTTGACGCTCGGAGTATTAAGCGAGCTGAGTACGCTGAACAGAGTGGTTGACTTACCCGAGCCGGTTGGGCCCGTAACCAGTACCATGCCGTGTGGCTGAACGATGGCGTGTTGCAGGTCGGACAGCGCCGCCCCCCAGAAGCCCAGTTCATTAAAATCAGCTGGCTTACTTGACTCGTTAAGTATTCGCATGACCACCTTTTCGCCGTCCAGGATCGGCAGCGTTGATACGCGCAAGGCAAAAATCTGGTCATTGATCTCGACCTTAAAGCGCCCGTCTTGCGGCGCGCGGTGCTCATCGATCTTGAGGTTACTGAGGATTTTAATACGGCTGACTAACGCCCCTAGCAACTTACGCGGCAATCTGTTGGCCTCACGCAGCAATCCGTCAATTCGGTACCGTACCACCACGAACTCCTCGCGCGGCTCGATATGGATATCGCTGGCGCCTGATTTGACCCCGAACTCGATGAGGATATTGACGGTCTGGGCAATCGGCGAATCCTCGGCTAGGTCGCTTTCGTCTACGTCTTCAGCCTCCTCGGCAGTCTCGTCATCGGCGATCACTTTGGTAAGTTCGCTGCTGATGTTGCCACGGTACTGGTCGAGCGCCGACTGCAACAGGCTGCCGGTAGTGATATAAACCTTAACGTCGTTGCCCAGCTGCTTTTGCAGAAAGTTCAGCGCTTGGATATCGTCGGGGTCCTCTACGGCCAACAGTTTGGTGCCTTGTTTGTCGACGTCGAACACCACGGCGTTGTACTGACGGGCTATACGTTCCGGCAAGAGCTTGAGTGTCGCCGGTTTGATTTCTTTGGCATTAAGCTCGACGTAGGGCACGTCGATCTCGGTGGCATATAGTTTGGTCAGCTCTTGCTCGCTAACCAGATTATTCTTAACAACCAAGTCCTGCAGCGGCAGCTTGTCGGTCTTTTTCTGCTCGCGCAGCGCCGCCAATTGCTCCTTGGTAGCTTTCTTGCCATTTTGCAGCAGTTTTTCGACCAGTGAATCGGTTATGCGCATGGCCAGACTCTTTTTGTATTATAAAGTTCACCCATCCTGGCCCCATTCTACCAAGCCGGCCCCAAAAGCAGAAGCGTTTTCAGGGGAAGTCAAGAACGGTTAGGCGTGACATGTTATTAAATAAAGATTAAATTTTGCCGCAAACTAAGCTGTAGCAATTTTCACGTCCGGCCCAATCCCCTTATAGTGCTAGAATATTAACAAAGGGCGGGCAAGCGACCGTAGGAGGTACGATATGGCGAACACCAAAGTTACAAAAAAAGCTCCAAAAGAAGAAGCCGAGGAGGCTAAGAGCGGCTCTGCCGAAGGCAAGGCCAAGGCTCTGGGGCTGGCGCTGGAGACGATCGAAAAGCAGTTCGGCAAGGGCTCGATCATGAAACTGGGCGAAGCCCACGGCGCGGCCGTCGAGACGACGCCAACCGGCGCCCTGAGTCTGGACATAGCCCTCGGCGGCGGCATTCCCAGAGGCCGTGTTATCGAAATCTATGGGCCGGAATCATCCGGCAAAACCACGCTTACCCTGCACGCCATCGCCGAAGTCCAGCGGGCTGGTGGCACGGCGGCCTTCATAGATGCCGAGCACGCCCTCGACCCT